>JAYUUE010000351.1:0-2833 GCA_043754785.1 Polymorphobacter sp.
TCAGCTACATCGCCTGGCCGCACAAGACGCTCGCCGGGATGACCCAGGCCAATGCCATCGGCGCGCTCAACGCCGCGTCAATCGACAAGTTCAGCGTCCGCAACCGGCAGGACATCGCCCAGGCGGCGCAGACAGGGCTGGCCTGGACGTTGAAGGCGCTGGTCTTCCTCGACGATCTGAAAGACGGCAGTCCAGCCTTGGCGGCGCTGCAACTGTGGTTCGGGACTGCGACCACCACCACGGCCGAACTGGCGAGCTTTGCCGCCACGCTCAAGGCCGGCTTGCGCAAAATCGCGGCAAAGCTCAACGGCGGTACCTGCATCGTAACCGATTTCGTGCCGATTCGCGCGTCGGGCGATGCCAAGGACATTGCTGCACGCGGCTCCAACGCGTTTGTCGTCGCTTCGGAAAAACAGGATGTCATCTATATTGAAGCCGGCTTCTTCACCCACAGCGCGGGCAGCGTTTTCCAAAATGACGCTCGCCACTGGGCGCGGATCATGGTGCATGAAATGAGCCACCGCGAATGCGCAACGCTGGACAAACGCTATGGCTGGGCCGGAATTTCGCCGTCCAGCGGCAAGATCACCCCTGCCGACGCCATGGTCAACGCCGACAATTGGGCGATTTTCGTCGCATACGCCGCCGGCGCCATGACCGCGACCGATGTTGCCCGTGCCAGCAGCGGCGCATGACGCGCCGTGCGCCGGCTTTCGCAGGCCTCTTGCTGCTGCTGTCGGCGTGCGCCAGTGCCGCGCCGGATGCCGCCAAACCTGCTTCAAAGGAATCCATGATGCCCGATGATGTGCCGGTGACCGGGTCGTTCGACCGCAACCCACCCAGACCGGTGCCGCCGGTGGTCCGCGACGGCAAGCGCTACGCCCAGCGGCTCGGCGGCACGGACGCCAGTGCCGGTCAGGTGGGGGGACTGCTCGACGTGATCGATGAAGACACCGGCGCCACCGAAGCGACGATCAAGGTTTATGACAACAAGCGGGACCCGGCGATCGAAGGCGATGCGCAAGATATCTTCTTTGCCCGCATGGAGTTTGACGCTGCGGGGCGGTTGATCGTGACAGATGAAACCGGGCGACGGTTCGCCGTCGACGTGAAGGCGCGGACGGTGGTGGGGCTGCCCTGATTTCCGCTCCCGCAAGCATGAAATCGTTTACCCCGGCACCAGCGCCGTCATCCCGCCCATATAGGCGTGCAAGACCTGCGGAATCCGCACACTCCCATCGGCCTGCTGGTAATTCTCGATGATCGCCACCAGCGTCCGCCCCACCGCCAGCCCCGAACCATTCAGCGTATTGACGAACTGCGTGCCCTTGGCCTCGACCGGCCGATAGCGCGCATTCATCCGCCGCGCCTGGAAATCGCCGCAGTCCGAAATGCTGCTGATCTCGCGCCAGGCGCCCTGCCCCGGCAGCCAAACCTCCAGATCGAAGGTTTTCCGCGCCGAAAACCCCATGTCGCCGGTGCACAACAGCATCCGCCGATAGGTCAGTCCGAGGTTTTCGAGGATGGTTTCGGCGCAGCGCGTCATCCGCTCATGTTCATCGGCCGCCCATTCCGGCGCGCAGATCGTCACCAGCTCGACCTTTTCGAACTGGTGCTGACGGATCAGGCCGCGCGTGTCGCGCCCGGCACTGCCGGCTTCGGAGCGGAAACACGGGGTCAGCGCCGTCAGTCGCATCGGCAATTCGGTTTCGGCCAGGATGGCTTCGCGCACCAGGTTGGTCAGCGAGACCTCGGCCGTTGGGATCAGGTAGCGGCCATCGGTCGTCTTGAACAAATCCTCTTCGAACTTGGGCAATTGCCCGGTGCCATAGGCGGCCTCGGCATGCACCAGCAGCGGCACTGCCGTTTCGGTATGGCCATGCACCTCCGTCTGCACATCGAGCATATATTGCCCCAGCGCGCGTTGCAGCCGCGCCAGCGGCCCGTGCAGCACAGCAAAACGCGCGCCGGAAATTTTGGCGGCGGCATCGGGATCGTAACCGAGCCGGGCCGCGACGATATCATGCTCAAGCGGTTTGAAGGCGAAATCCGGAATGGCACCATGGATTTTTATCACCGTATTGGCGGATTCGTCGGCGCCATCGGGCACGTCATCTGCCGGGACATTGGGCAGCGCGGCAAGCAGCGTCTCGATTTCGGCGCTCAGATCGCGCGCTTCGGCTTCCAGCGCTGGAATCGCATCCTTCAGCGCCGCTACTTTGGCCATCAGCGCGTTTGCGGCCGCCTCGTCCTTGCGTGCCTTGGCCCCGCCGATCTCCCGCGAGAGATCGTTGCGCCGCGCCAGCACCGCCTGCAATTGCGTCTGAACGGCGCGCAACCGGCTATCGATCCCAAGCACCACGCCCGACGCAGCGGCTGCCCCGCGCCGGGCAAGGCCGGCGTCAAAGCCTGTTGGATCGCTGCGTAGGCGCTTGATATCGTGCATTCCCGCGCTATCGCCGAGCAGCGGGGTCGAGGCAAGCATCCATGACGCCATTGACAAATGGCTTCTCGTCCCGCGGTTGATGCGGAAACAAGTTCAGCATGACGATTCCCTTTTGATGGAATCGACCCTAGAATCGCCGCGTGATCATAACTTGCCCCAATTGCAGCGCGCGTTACCGGCTTGCGGACACGGCCGTAACGCAAAGTACCAGGATGCGCTGCGCCGCCTGCGAACACCGCTGGCTGCGGGAAGCGGTGCCAGCGCCGCTGGTGCCGGAACCGCTCACCACCCCGGTACCAATCGCGGCCGCCAAGGCCGAGCCTGAGTCGCCGCCGCCATCGCACCTACTGCGCACCTTTGTGGCCATCGTGGTGAGCGCGGCGCTTG
>JAYUUE010000352.1:0-2803 GCA_043754785.1 Polymorphobacter sp.
CGAAGTCGGCTTCAACTGGGCGGCGGCGCAATTGCGTTTCCCCGATGGTTCGCTGTGGAACGGCCCGACGACCGATTATTGGTCGGTCAACCTTGGCGGGACGATCGTTGGCGACAATCTGGTCGGCGGCGGGACGGCGCAGGATACCAGCGTGATCAGCCTCGCATCGCATGATTTCAGCGGGTGGCAATCGGCCAAGATGCGCTTTGTTGCCACTTCGGCGGTCGAGAACCTGTTCTTCACTTCGATCGGCACGCCGCCGTCGGGCGCACCGCCATTAGCGATGCTCGATGGGGTGACGATGTCTGCGGTTCCCGAAGCTTCGACGTGGGCGATGTTGATTGCCGGCTTTGGGCTGGTTGGTGCCGCAGCACGTCGCCGGCGGTTGGTTGCCGCCTGAATTGCGCGCTTGATGAGGGATTTAAAGCGGCGCCGGCGACGGCGCCGCTTTTTACATTGCGCGTTGGGCTTTGCCCGCCGCCTGCGCTATGCGGGGCCATGATTATTCATCCGCTGGTGACCGACACCGCCACCCTAGCCGCGCTTTGTCAACGCCTTGCCCTTGCCGACTTTGTCACGGTCGATACTGAATTTATGCGTGAAAGCACCTATTATCCGGACTTGTGCCTGGTGCAGGTGGCCAGCCCGGATGAAGCCGCCGCCATCGATCCAAAGGCGCCGGGAATCGACTTGGCGCCGCTCTTGAAGCTGCTCGTCGAAGACGAAGTGCTCAAGGTCTTTCATGCCGGCGGCCAGGACCTGGAAATCATTTACAATCTGACTGGCAAAACCCCTTCACCCTTGTTCGACACCCAGATTGCCGCCATGGCACTCGGCCTAGGCGAACAGATCGGCTACACCAACCTTGTTGCCGCCTATTCAGGCGTCCAAGTCGACAAGGGCGCGCGCTTTACCGATTGGTCGCGGCGACCGCTCAACGATCGTCAGCTCGATTATGCCATCGGCGATGTCACGCATCTGGCGGCGCTGTTTCCGAAGATGGTTGACAAGCTGCGCCGCACTGGCCGCGGTGGTTGGCTTGATGAGGAGATGGCGCGTTGCTGCGATCCGGCGACCTATGCCAATGACCCGGACAAGGCATGGCTGCGGCTGCGGCTGCCCAGCCGCAAACCCGATGTGCTGGGCCGGCTGAAAGCCATTGCCCGCTGGCGCGAGCTGGAAGCGCAGGACAAGGATGTGCCACGCGGCCGCATCGTCAAGGATGAGACTTTGGGCGACCTCGCCGGCTCACCCCCGCGCTCGCAGGCCGATCTCGCCAAGGTGCGCGGGCTTTCCGCCGCATGGGGCAGCAACGCTATCGGCGATCGGCTGATCCGCGCCTTGCAGGACGCCGAACCGCTGCCTGCCGAGGAAATGCCGGCGCGGGAAGCCCAACGTCCTGGCCTATCGAGCGAAGGCGCGCTGATCGCCGATCTGCTGAAGCTGCTGCTCAAAATTCGGTCGAAAGAGACCGGCGTGGCGCCGAAGCTCATTGTGCGCGGCGACGATCTCGATGCACTGGCCGCTGGCGTCCGCGACGGATTGCCGGTTTTGAACAGCTGGCGTCGCGACCTCTTCGGCGACGATGCGCTGGCGCTGGTCGAAGGCCGGCTGGGATTCGTCGTCAAGGATGGCAGGCTGGCGATGACACGGGTTGCCGACGAGGGCCCGCCAGTAAATGTTACCTAATCAACAATTACCTCTGCCTCCAGCCCCAGCGCATTGGCCAGTAATTTCAACCGCCGGCTGACGGCTTCGCCAACGAGCGCGGCGTGCGCGGCTGGCAATCGCAACACCACGGCGCTGCCGATACGATCAAGCCGGCTTGCGGCGAGCGCGCGGGCCGTGCCGCCGGTCAAGCGCTGCCCCAGCCGAAGCGCCAACCCCCAGGCGCGTGCGCGAGCCAGCATTGCTGGCGGAGTCAATTGTCGCAGCAGCGCCAATACCGGCGCGTCATTGGTACCGCCGAAGCAGAAGTGCAGCGCCGTCGCCAACGCCCCGCGTTCAGCAGACGTAATCGCCACCCAATTGCCATGCAGTGCCACATCGACACCGCGTTCCGGGCGAAAATCCGGATGCGCGCGCCAGGCAATGTCTGACAACAGGCACGCCGTCAGCCGCAACCGCCGGTCGCCGACAGGCTCGGGGTCGGCGTCGAAAAGCCCGTCCATCCAGGCGAACAACATGTCGCCATGTTCGGCAAAGCGGCCCTGCCGCACACCTTCGCTGCGCGCCGCTGTAATGAGCGGATCAAGCCGTTGCTCGCGCTCGTTAAGTTGCCCGTAAAGCAGCCCCTCACGCAAGCCGAAGCCGGACGCGATGACGCTCGACGAGCCGAGTCGTTTAACCGCGGCGGCCAGCAACATCGCGGCACCGGGGAGTGACGGCAACCGCGATGTCGAGATGTGGGGCACCGATTTCAGCGTCGCCAGATCGAGTTGGCTCAGGCTGCGCACCAATTGCGCTGGTGCCTGTGCGGTCATTTCATACTGGTGGACGATGGGCAGCGGATGGCCGCTCTGCTGGATATGGATTTGCGCCAGCGCACGCCAGGACCCACCGACCATATAGAACGGCTTGCCCCGTCCCGCCGATGCCCAATCGACCGTATCGAGCGCCCTTTTGATGAACGGCGCTAGGGCCCGCCGATCCCGCTTGCGTACGGCATCGAGACGCAGCGACCCGATGGGCAGGGAAATTCGGTCATGCGCCTCGCCATTGGCGACGCGGATCAGCTCAAGACTGCCCCCGCCAAGATCGCCGACGACGCCATCGGCGTGCGGAATCCCGGAAATGACCCCCA
>JAYUUE010000353.1:0-8293 GCA_043754785.1 Polymorphobacter sp.
CCAAAACCGATTCGCCAATACGCGATTCAGCAGGGCGTTCGCTTGGCGAGCTGACGGCGCTGCTTGAGGCGGGGCGGTTGCCGCCGGTGCATTTGTGGAACCCCGAACACTGCGGCGATTCGTGGATGCGGATCGCGCCGGACGGGACGTGGTTTCATGAGGGCTCACCGATTGGCCGCCCGGCGTTGGTGCGGCTGTTTTCGACGATCCTGCGGCGCGACGCCGATGGCGGTTTCGTGCTGGTGACGCCGGTGGAAAAGCTGAGCATCGTTGTCGAGGATGCGCCGTTCATCGCTATCGAGGTGACGACGCAAGGCGAGGGGCGTGGCCGCCGGCTGATCTTTCGCACCAATGTCGACGATCTGGTCGAGGCCGGGCCTGAGCATGCGTTGCGGATCGAGACCGCCGAGGATGGCACGCCGCGGCCGTATCTGCATGTGCGCGGCGGGTTGGAGGCGCTGGTCAATCGGGCGGTGTTCTATCAGCTTGCCGACCTGGCGCTGGCGGAGGGGGGCAATCCGCCGGGGTTGTGGAGTGGCGGCGTGTTTTTCCCGTTCATGCCGAGCTGATGGCCATCGACCGGCTGCGGACGGCGCTGGCGCGGCAGGCGGACAGTGCGCTGATCGGAGACTGGGACCTTGCGCCCGAGCCGGGGCGGGTGCGGCCGGTGCTGACGCCGGCGGCGGTGTTGATAGCGGTGACGCGCGAGGCGGAACCGCAGCTGCTATTGACGCGGCGCAACGCCGCGATGCGTCGCCACCCCGGGCAGATTGCCTTTCCGGGCGGACGGATTGATGCGGGTGATGCCGATGCGGTGGCGGCGGCGCTGCGCGAGGCAGAGGAGGAGGTGGCGTTGCAGCGCAGTGACGTCGAACTGCTCGGTACGCTCGACCAGTATGAGACGGGCACCGGGTTCGCGATCACGCCGGTGGTGGGTGTGGTGCCGCCGGGGTTGGCGTTTACCCCTCAGGTCAGTGAGGTCGACACGGTGTTCCATGTGCCCTTCGCCTTTGTGATTGACCCGGCAAACCACGAGGTGCGGACTGGGGAATGGCAGGGGCGGGCGCGGCGGTTTTACGCCATCCGATACGGCGAGCACGAGATCTGGGGGGCGACGGCGGGGATATTGGTCAACCTGTCGCGGCGGCTGGCGTGACGTTGCTGCCGGCACAGGCGTGGGCGACCACACCGGCTGGGGCGGCATTGCTGGCAGCGCTCGATGCCGAATCTGGGCGCACGCGCCTGGTCGGCGGGGCGGTGCGCGATGCGCTGCTGGGGCTGCCGGGGGCTGATATTGACCTTGCGACGCAGTTGACTCCCGCGGATGTGATGGCGCGGGTGGCGTCGGCCGGGCTGAAGGCGGTGCCCACGGGGTTGGCGCATGGCACGGTGACGGTGGTCGGCGAGGGGCTGGTGGCGGAGGTGACGACGCTGCGCCGCGACGTGGCGACCGACGGGCGGCATGCCGAAGTGGTGTTCACCGATGATTGGCAGGCCGATGCCAGCCGTCGGGATTTCACCATCAACGCGCTGTATGCGGTGCTGCCGGGGGGGGCGATCAGCGACTTTTTCGGCGGTGAAGCCGACCTTGCGGCGCGCCGGGTGCGGTTCATCGGCGAGCCGGAGCAGCGGATTGCCGAGGATCATCTGCGGATTTTGCGGTTCTTTCGGTTTTCAGCCCGGTTTGCCGCAGCTGTCGATGCGAAGGGGTTGGCGGCGTGTGCGCGCCGCGCCAATGACCTGATGGCGCTGTCGCGGGAGCGGATTGCCGGGGAATTGCGGGGTATTTTGCGGGTCGCCGACCCGGTGCCGGTGACGGCGTTGATGATTGAACACCGCATCTGGGTGCCGGTGCTGCCGGAATTCACGGCCGAGCGGGTGCCGGTGCTGGCACGGACGGTCGCTGCGGAAACTGAAGCGGGCGTGGACTCTGCGTGGCAGCGGCGGCTGGCAGCGCTGTTGCCCGCAGATGCGGCGGGGGTTGTCGGGTCCAGGCTGCGGTTATCCAATGCCGATCGCGTGCGGCTGGTGGCGGCCGGGGTGCGCGACACTGCGCCTTTTGGCGAGCGGTTGTGGCGCGATGGCGCCGAGTCGGTGGTCGATCGGCTGCTGATTGCCGGCGATGCGGCGGGCGCGGCTGCGGCGGCGGCGTGGGCGCGGCCGAAACTGCCGGCATCCGGGCGCGATATCATCGCGCGCGGGGTGGCACCGGGGCCGCAGGTGGCGGCGCGACTGGCGGCGTTCGAGCGTGCGTGGGTGGCGGCGGGGTTTCCGGCGGAGCCGGGGGTGGTGGCGAGGTTGCTGGATGCGGCGGCGGCTGGTGAGAGGAGGGTTTGACAGTCCTTCTACAACGGGGTTAAAATCTTATAATAAAAGGAGATTGTTACGTATGCGTGTGGGTTATCTGGTGGCTGCGGCGGCTTTGTTGGGGGCTTTGCCGGCGGCGGCAGCGACGGTCGTCGTCAGCCATGTCTATGATCCCGGGAGTGCGACCTCGTTCAATTTCACTGGCGAAACGCTGGCGGCGCCGGTCGTGCTCGGGGTCGGCGATGAACTCGACCTGACGGTTACATTCACTGGTGGCGCGCGGCTGTCGACGATGTTCGAGAGCGGCATTTATCTGGCGCTGGTCGCCAATTCGGCAGTCGGCGACTTTCTGACGGGTGACGGGGCCCTGGAGTTTCTCGATCCGGTCGGCAGTTTCCGCAGCGGCCAATATCGGCTGCTGAACTATGGGTTCGGTTCCAACGCCGCTGGCATCTATGTCCAGCGTGACGTTTATCGGGCCGCCGACAACCTGATCAGTTTTTCAGGCTTGCACTTGCAATACACCATCACCGGGTCGTAGGCTCAGGTGACGCGGGCCTATGACGCGGTCACGTTGACCGACCTGAGCGGGAGCAATCCGTTTTTTGTCGCCTCGGCTGCGGTGCCGGATGCGCCTACCTGGACGTTGCCGATTGCAGGGTTCGGGCTGGTTGGGATGTCGCTGCGGCGCAGGCGTGGGGCAGCAATTGGCGCGGCGGCGGCGAGAGGCGTCTAACGCTCTCCGCGTTGAAGCAAAGGCGTCGCCTGCGGTTGCGGGGCGGGCGGGAGACGCCCGCTTGGCAGCTCGCGCTTGGCCGCCGGCGTCATCGCCACTTTCACCCCGCGCCGGCTCAGCGCCTCGCGCAGCATGACTTCGATTTCGGCGTTGATACTGCGCAGGTCGGTAGTGGCGGCGCGTTCGATGGCGGCGTGGAGCGCCGGGTCGAGGCGGAGGGCGAAGGCCTTCACTGATAGAGGGTGCATTGAGCACCGGCTGGGTCCGGCGATTTCGGGCGCGTAAGCCAAGTGGGTAACGCAAGGCCCCTTCACCCGAGCCGGCCAAAGTGGCCGTCTTTCGACGTCTCCCGAAGGGGGAGAGGTGGAGTCAGTCGCTGCCGCCGTCGCCGCTATCGCTGCTGCTCTCACCGCCCCAGCTACCGCTGCTGCCGGCGCCGCCGAAGTCGCCGCCGCCGGGGGTGAAGTTTTCGGGGAGGCCGCCGCCGTGCCAGCTGCCATCCGGGGATTCGCCATAAATTATGCTGTCGTTGGTTGCGTCGCTGCGGTGCTGAAGGGGGGGATCGAAGCGGGTCGATTGCGCGCTGCGCTTCGAACCCAGCAACACCAGCAGCAAGATCACCAGCGCCAATATGAGGATGATGAGAATCATGGCGGCGGGCCGTCATCCCGGTCGCGCGGGCGGCGCTTGAACAGGTTCGCCGGGTCCTTGGCGACCAGATAGCCGAACCAGGCGAACATCGCGAACAGCGCGACGATAAAGACGAGGATGCCGATCATGAAATGTCCTCAGCTGAACTTGTTGTTGCGCGGAAAGCCGGTGGGCGGCAGGCGACCGGCACTGCCTCGCGTCCCCTTCCAGAAGCTCAGATCGGCCTCCGTCCGCGTCCGTGTTCCGGCGCCGCCCATGATCCAGCTCAGCCCTTCGGCGAAGACGAAACTGCGCGCGTCCGACATGCCGCCGTCCTTATAGCGTTGCAAGGCGACACCCTGACCGCGGCCCATGACCGGGAGTTCGTCCAGGCCAAAGACCAGCAGTTTGCGGTTGTCGCCGATGGTGGCAATGGTGTCGTCGCCGGGGGGGATGGGCCTGATCACGCTCAACTTCGCGCCATCTTTCAGATTGACGACTTGCCGACCCTTGCGCGTTTCGGCGAGGACGTCGCTGGCCTCGACGATGAATCCGCGTCCGTCGCTGGCGGTGACCAACAGTTTTTCGTCGGGCTTCCATACCGACAGTGCGAGGATTTCGGTCCCTTCGGCCAGATCGATCATCAGCCGCAGCGGTTCGCCAAAGCCGCGGCCGCCGGGGAGTTTGTCCGGGCCCAGGGTGTAGAAGCGGCCATCCGAGGCAGCGACCATGAGCTTGTCCGTCGTGTAGGCGTGGAAGGCGAAGGCGGCGCCATCGCCTTCCTTGAACTTGATGGCGTCGCCGGCGCCGAGGTCGATATGGCCCTTCATGGCGCGGACCCAGCCCTTTTGCGAGGCGATGATGGTCAGCGGTTCCTTGTCGATCATGTCTTCAAGGCTGATCATCTTGACGTTGGGCGCGGCGGTGAGCGCCGTGCGGCGTGCGCCAAGCTGCGTTGTCGGACCATAGACGGCGCGAATCTTGGCAAGGTCGGTGGCCAGCCGCGTCGTCTGTTCGCCGGGGGAGCCGATCAAGCCGCGCAGGCCGGTGGCTTCCAATGTCAGCGCTTGGTTTTCCTTGCCGATTTCCATTTCCTCGAGCCGGCGCAGCGAGCGCAGGCGCATGTTGAGGATGGCTTCGGCCTGGTTGGCGGTCAGGCTGAAGGTGGCGATCAGGCTGGCCTTGGGCTCGTCTTCCTCGCGGATGATGCGGATGACTTCATCGAGGTTGAGATAGGCGATGAGGAAGCCGCCGAGAATTTCCAGCCGCGCCTCGATCTTGTCGAGGCGGAATTGCGCGCGGGCGACAAGGACCTCGCGCTGGTGGACCAGCCATTTGGCCAGGACCGTCTTCAGCGACAGCACGCCGGGGCGACCATGATCGAGGACGTTCATGTTGAGCGACACGCGGGTTTCGAGGTCGGTCAGCTTGAACAGGCTTTCCATCAGCACGGCCGGATCGACGCTGCGCGAGCGCGGTTCGATGACGATGCGGATCTGGGCGTCCGACTCGTCGTCGATGTCGCCGAGGATGGGGAGTTTCTTTTCGGTGACCAGTTCGGCGAGCGCCTCGATCAGTTTGCCCTTGACGACTTGGTAGGGAATTTCGGTGATGATGATGCGCCACATGCCCTGGCCCAAATCCTCCTTTTCCCAACGCGCGCGCAGGCGGAAGCTGCCGCGGCCGGTGGCGTAGGATTCGGCGATGCTGGCGGCGGGCTCGACGCAGATGCCGCCGGTGGGAAAGTCGGGCCCCTTGACCCATTCGAGCAGCGCGGAGTCAGGCAAATCCGGGTCGGCGAGCAGCGCCATGGCGGCGTCCAGGATTTCGGCGGCATTGTGCGGCGGGATGCTCGTCGCCATGCCCACCGCGATGCCCGAGGAGCCATTTGCCAGAAGGTTGGGAAACAGGCCGGGAAAGACCTCGGGCTCCTCTTCCTCGCCATTGTAAGTAGCGCGAAAGGCGACGCTTTCCTCGTCGAGGCCGTCCATAAGGGCATAAGCGGCGGTGGTGAGCCGCGCCTCGGTGTAGCGCATGGCGGCGGCGTTATCGCCGTCGATGTTGCCGAAATTGCCCTGGCCGTCGATAAGGGGGTAGCGCAGCGAGAAATCCTGGCTGAGGCGCACCATGGCGTCATAGATGGATTGGTCGCCGTGCGGGTGATATTTGCCCATGACGTCGCCGACGACCCGGGCGGATTTCTTGTAGCCGGAACCCGGATCGAGCTTGAGCAGCCGCATCCCCCACAGGATGCGGCGGTGGACGGGTTTGAGCCCGTCACGCAGATCGGGCAGCGAGCGCGCAGTGATCGTCGACAGCGCATAGACCAGATAACGGTCGCCGAGCGCGGTGTCGAAGGGCGTGTCGAGGATGCGGTCGATCGGCGGTTGCGGCGGCGGTTCGGTGGGTAGTTTGGTGGTGGTTCTGGCCATGGGTCAGGGATAGCGCTGCGGCAGGCTTGCCGCCAGTCCTTAGCGCGGGAGACGCGCCGCCAGCCTTTCACGCGCTGCCAGCAGGTCGCGGGCGCGGCCAGAAAGGATGTCGCGTTCGAGGAAATGGCCGGTGAGTTTGAGGCCATCATGGACGCCGGCGGCATCGGCGCGGCCCCCGAGCAGCATGGCGGGCAGCGGCAGCATGACGCCGGCGTAGGGGAGCCCGGCGCCGCGTGAAACGGCTTGCCGGGATTTGGGCGAGACATAGGCCAGATCGGCCGTGGTGCCGGTGGCGGCACAGCGCGTCAGATCAAGGCCGAGGCCGAGCTCGGCAAGCAGGAGAAATTCATACCGCACCACTGCCTCGCTCAACGCCAGTGGCCCGGCGTCGGCGGCGATGGCGGCGACAACGGCATCGAGGGCGGTGTAGAGCGCCGGGTGCGGCACGGCTTCGGCGAGCGCGGTGGCGGTGAGGCCGGTGAGCCAGGTCAGCGCCGCCAGCCCGGCGGCACTTGTCGCCAGCGCGGCACGGGCTGCGGTGAGTTCGACCGTGGCGGCGGCGAGTTGGGTGTCGGTGCGGGCACGCAGCGCCACCTCGACGCTGTTGCCGGGTTGCAACACCGGACGAAAGGTGCGCGAGCGGCCACCGCGGACATAGCCGGCGAGCAGGCCGTAGTCGGGAGTGAGGAAGCGGACCACGGCGCCGTGCTCGCCATGGGGCAGCACGGCGCAAACGATGGCGGGGCTTTCGATGTGCATGGGGCAGCATAGCCCAATGCCGGTGCGGGTCCCAGCATTGGTGGTTAACGCGTGGCAACCGGGCCGTCGCGGCGCCGTCAATCGGGGCTGGATAGCGAAAGGGTCGCCGATGCGGTTTTGCCGGGTTTCGGGGTGTTGTGCGCGCTGCCTGTACAGGCAGCGGTCATTTACGATCTGCCGCTCGCCACCGGGCCTTTGTTGTCACCGGGCGAAGTGGCGGTCGGCTCCACCGGTCGTGCCGGCGGCGCCTGGGCGGATTTCCGCATCACCGGCTTTGCCTCGCTCGATGGTGATGGCAATGGCTATACCGATGTCTTCACGCTCAGCCACAATGGCGCCGAGGTGTTTTCGGGATCGTTCGATCTGGGCGGAGGCGGGCGCAGCACGGCGTATTTCGGCGCGGCAGGCAGTCATTTCAGCACTTCCACTCCGGGGATGTGGCAGGGCGGCATCGCCGATGTGTCGATACCGCTGCGCCTCGCGGCCGGGCCCAACACGCTGCGCTTCCGCTATGCCGGCAACGCGCAGGGGCGGGGTGACGAAGCCTGGGGGATCGACCGGTTGGCGGTGAGCGGCGGCGGTGCCGGTGCTGTGCCCGAGCCGGCGAGCTGGAAGATGCTGATCACCGGCTTCGGCCTTGTCGGCGCGGCGCTGCGGTCGCGGCGGTTTCAGTCGACCCAGTCGAGGCCTGAATCGCGGTAGACGGCGCGGTCTTCGGCCCAGTCTTCCTTGACCTTGACGTGGAGGAACAGGTGAACCTTCTTGCCGGTGAGTTCCGCTATGCCGGCGCGGGCGGTGGTGCCGATATCCTTGAGCCGCGACCCGCCCTTGCCGAGCACGATGGCGCGCTGCGTGTCGCGTTCGACGAGGATTTGCTGGTGGATGGCGATGCTGCCGTCGCGGCGTTCCTCCCAATTTTCGGTTTCGACGGCGCTGGCATAGGGCAGTTCGGCGTGAAGCTGGTTGTATAGCTGTTCGCGGGTGATTTCGGCGGCCATGATGCGGGTGGTGGCGTCGGTCAGCTGGTCCTCGGGGAAATGCCACGGGCCTTCGGGCATGGCGGCGGCGAAGGCGGCTTTGAGCTCGGGAATGCCGTCGCCGGTGCCGGCGGAGACGAAATAGGTGTCGGCGAAGCTGGCGAAGGCGTTGGCGTGGGCGGCCAGTTCAAGCAGGCGGGTTTTTGCGGTGATATCGACCTTGTTGAGCACCAGCAGCTTGGGTTCCGGCCGGTTGGCCAGGCTTTCAAGGATGGCGGTCGCATCGGCGCGGAAGCCGGTTTTCGCATCGACGATGAAGGCGATGAGGTCGGCGCCCTCAGCGCCTTCCCAAGCGGCGCGGACCATGGCGCGATCGAGGCGGCGGCGCGGCGCGAAGATGCCGGGGGTGTCGATCAGCATGAGCTGGGTGGCGCCTTCGACGGCGATGCCCA
>JAYUUE010000354.1:0-2796 GCA_043754785.1 Polymorphobacter sp.
GGCCAGCCGCCAGCTCGCCATCGCCACCATCTGCATTTCGTGGTTCTGGGCTTTGGGCGCAGTCTATACCAGCCAGTTCGTGCCGCTGGCCAAGAATGATCTGGGCGGCAGCGAAGGCGTGGCGACGCTGTTCCTGGCGGCGTTTTCCATCGGCGTCGCCATCGGTTCGGCCGGGGTTGGGCGGCTACTCGGTGGCCAGATTTCGACACGACTCTCGCCCTGGGCCGGCGTGGTGATGGCGCTGGCAGGGATTGACCTGTGGTTTGCGGAACGCGCCATGGGCGGTGCGGCAGGGGACATTGCGGCGTTCCTCGCAGACCCACGCAGCTGGCGCGTGCTCGCCGACCTGACTGTGCTGGCAATTGCTGGCGGGGTATTTTCAGTGCCTCTTTATGGGGTATTGCAGACCGCGACCGACCCGGCCAGCCGATCGCGCGCAATCGCTGCCAACAACATTGTCAACGCCGGCTTTCAAGTGGCGGCGGTACTCGGCATCGGTGTCGCAATCGGCCACGGAATATCGGTGCCGACAGCGCTGGTCGCGGCGGGGCTGACGGTGGTGTTGCTGATCCCCCTGCTGCGGATGCTGCCGCGATAGATTTGCTGCGGAAGCTGCGGGAATGGTGGGCGAATCGTTGACAGCAAAAGCCCCGTTGTCTAATTGCGCGCTTGATTTGCCGGCGGCTAGTGGTCGGCCCGGTGGGCCACCAGTCTATTTCGATGCGATCTGCCTTGCTGTGAAATATCCAGTTTAAAAACGGCACCGTTTAAGCACATTCAGAGGATTAGCGGTTTGAAAGCGGTTATTCTGGCGGGGGGGCTCGGCACCCGCATTTCCGAAGAGACGCACCTCAAGCCCAAACCGATGATCGAAATCGGCGGAAAGCCGATTCTGTGGCACATCATGAAAATTTATTCGGCGCACGGCGTGAATGATTTCATCATATGCTGTGGATACAAAGGTTATGTCATCAAGGAATATTTTCAGAACTATCTGCTGCACATGTCCGACGTCACGTTCGACATGACGACAAATGCCATCGAAGTGCACCACCGCGACGCCGAACCGTGGAAGATCACCCTTGTCGATACCGGCGACGATACAATGACCGGGGGGCGGCTGAAGCGCGTGGCGCGCTATGTTGCCGGCGAGACGGCCTTTTGCTTCACCTACGGCGATGGGGTGGCCGACCTCGATATAACGGCGGAAATCGCTTTCCACAGCGCGCACGGCCGCATGGCGACGGTCACGGCGGTACAGCCACCCGGGCGGTATGGCGCATTGCAGTTGACCGGCGATCGCGTTGACCGCTTTGCCGAAAAGCCTGCGGGTGACGGCAATTTCATCAACGGCGGTTTCTTCATACTGTCCCCGGCGTGCATCGATCTGATCAATGGCGACACCACCAGCTGGGAAGTCGAACCTGTCAATCGGCTCGCTGAAATGGGGCAGTTGATGGCTTATACGCATCGCGGTTTCTGGCAGCCCATGGATACGCTGCGTGACAAGAATCAGCTCGAAGAGATGTGGAGCAGCGGGCGCGCGCCGTGGAAGATCTGGCCTTGAGCAGCGCCAACCCACAGCCCGGCTTCTGGCAAAATCAGCGTGTGCTGCTGACTGGGCAGACCGGCTTCAAGGGCGCATGGGCGGCGTTGTGGCTTGAGCGTCTCGGCGCCACCGTCCATGGCATCGCTTTGGCACCCGATCATTCGCCCGACCTGTTCTCGCGGCTGGCGCCGTTCAAGGGCATGACGTCGACGATTGCCGATATCCGCGATGCCGGCACGGTGCGAACGCTGGTCGCCGAAGCGGCGCCGACGATTGTTCTGCACATGGCGGCGCAGCCGCTGGTCAGGCGATCCTATGCCGAGCCCGCCGCGACCTTTGCCGCCAATTTGATGGGCACGGTCAACCTGCTTGATGCGCTCCGCGGCGCTGCCGGTCTGGCGGCTATCCTGGTGGTGACGACCGACAAGGTTTATCGTAACGACGGCAGCGGCGCACGGTTTGGCGAGAACGACCCGCTGGGTGGGCACGATCCTTATTCAGCGTCGAAAGCCTGTGCCGAGATCGCCGCATCGGCTTATGCGCACAGCTTTTTCACCCCCGCCGGCGTGCCGCTGGCGACGGCGCGCGCCGGTAATGTTGTCGGCGGCGGTGACTGGTCGGCCGATCGGCTTGTGCCGGATGTGTGGCGGGCACTGCACGCCGGGGAACCACTAGCGCTGCGCTATCCGGAAGCAACGCGGCCGTGGCAACATGTTCTCGATTCGCTGAGTGGCTATTTCGCCTATCTCGAGCGTCTGGCAAGCCAAGGCGGTGACATCCCGCTGGGGCTGAACTTTGGTCCCGGCGATGCCGAGGCGATGACCGTTGCCGAAGTTGCCGATACGATGGTGGCGGCGCTGCCCGGCACGCGCGCCTGGGTCCAGGCGCCGGGCGCGCATCCTGTTGAGGCGCAAACACTTGCGCTTGATCCGGCGCGCGCCCATGCAGCACTGGGCTGGCGAACCCGGCTGCCAGCGCGCGAGGCGCTGCGATGGACTGCCGACTGGTACCGCGGCTTTGACACCGGGCGCGATGTGCGCCGCCTGTGCCTTGCCCAGATCGAAGATTATGAGGCCCTTGCGTGACATCAGTACCAACCTGCCTCGGCTGCGGCGCTCCGTTGATCCGTACTTGGGTCGATCTCGGCCTGTCGCCGCTTTCAAACAGCAATATCACACCCGATGCCCACGACGCCGACGAGGCACTTTATCCGCTCCACGCCCGGGTGTGCGATGATTGCCTGCTGG
>JAYUUE010000355.1:0-25469 GCA_043754785.1 Polymorphobacter sp.
TGGATGCGCGTGTCGAACGCTTTGCCGTGCGGGGCAGTTTCATCATCGCGCGTGGCGCCAAGACGCATGTCGACGTGGTCGTGGCGACGGTCGGCGATGGCACCTACATTGGCCGGGGCGAAGCGACGGCGATCTATTACCGCAGCGAGACGGCCGAGACCGTGGTCGCGGCGGTGCTGGCGCAGGGCGATGCGGTGGCGGCGGGGGCATCGCGCGCTGATCTGTTGACGCTGATGCCTGCCGGCGCCGCGCGCAATGCGCTCGACGCGGCGCTGTGGGACCTGGAGGCGAAGGCGTCCGGGCAGCGCGTGTGGCAGCGGCTGGCGTTGCCGGAGCCGCGTCCGATGCTGACAGCGTTGACGATCAGTCTGGGCGAACCGGGGGTGATGGCGGCGGCAGCGGCGCTGGCGCGCGGGCGCGAGCTGTTGAAGATCAAGCTGGGCGGTGAGGGCGGGCCGGCGGCCGATATCGAGCGCGTGGCCGCCGTGCACCGTGCGGCGCCCGATGCGCGGTTGATCGTGGATGCCAATGAGGCCTGGGGCGGCACCGACATTGCGCGCACGGCGGCGGCGCTGGCGGCGCTGGGGGTGGAATTGATCGAACAGCCGGTGCCCGCGGGGCAGGATGCGCTGCTGGGTGGGGTGCGGTCGGCGGTGCCGATCGCCGCGGACGAGAGCTGCCATGACCGGGCGTCGCTGGACGAAATCGTCGGGCGGTACAGCCACATCAATATCAAGCTCGACAAGGCTGGCGGGCTGACCGAGGCGCTGGCGCTGGTCCATGCGGCGCGGCAGCGCGGGTTGGGGGTGATGACCGGGTGCATGTTATCGACGTCGCTGGGCATCGCGCCGGCGTTCTACGTCGCTATGCAGGGACAATATGCCGACCTCGATGGGCCGTTGCTGATCGAGGATCGGACGGGCGGGCTGCGGTTCGAGGGCAGTGACGTGTGGCCACCGGGAGTTGGATTGTGGGGTTAAAGTGTTCCTCTCCCGTAAGGAAGAGGTGCTAGTTGACCGCCAACTTGCGCTCCCAGGCGATGGCGTGGGAGACGATGGTGTCGAGGTTGTCATAGGCAGGACGCCACGGCAGTTGGGCGGTCACTGCACTGATATCGGCCACGAGACGCGCGACATCGCCGGGGCGGCGTGGAGCTGGGATGCGGGTGAGGGTGGTGCCGGTTACGCGATCGACGGCGTCGAGGACTTCGAGCACCGAAGCGCCATGGCCGTAACCGATGTTGAAGGTAAGGCTTTGCGACGGCTCGGCGATAAGGGCGTCAAGGGCTGCGAGGTGCGCCGAGGCCAAGTCGGTGATATGGATATAGTCGCGCACCCCGGTGCCGTCGGCGGTGCCGAAGTCGTTGCCGGTGACGCTGATATGACCGCGCTTGCCGGTGACGACCTCGGCGGCGATCTTGATGAGATGAGTCGCGGTGCGTGAAACCTGCCCAGAACGCCCGGCCGGATCGGCGCCGGCAACGTTGAAATAGCGCAATACGGCGACGTTGGCAGCGCCGGTGGCGGCGAGATCGGCGAGGGCGCGTTCGGTCATCGCCTTGCTTGCGGCATAGGGGTTGACCGGCGCCATCGGCAGTGTTTCGGACAATATGTCAGTGTCGAGGGCGCCATAGACGGTGGCGGTCGACGAAAACAGTAGGTGACGAACCCCGGCGGCGGTGGCGGCAGCGAAGAACTGCACCGCCTTGCCAACGTTGATATCGTAATAATACAGCGGTTTTTCGACCGATTCCGGCACGGAAATCACGCCAGCGCAGTGGATCGCGGCGGCGATCCCATGCGTTTGCACGAGGTGAGATACGAGTCCGGCGTCGCTGCAATCACCTTCGACAAAGGTTGCGGCGCCTGGCACCAGCCAGCGATTGCCGGTCAGCAGATTATCGAGCACGAGCACCTGGTCGCCGCGATCGAGCAATGCCAGCGTGATATGCGAACCGATGTAGCCGGCGCCGCCGGTGACGAGAATCATGGGGTTCAGTCCGATCCGTAAACCGAGATGGCTTCGAAGATACTGGTCAGTCCGGCGCGTTCGGCGGCGGTCAGCTCGGGGCGCCAGATTTCGAACAGCAGGATTATGCGCATTTCGGCGCTGTCGTTCCAGGCTTCGTGCTGGATGCTGTCATCGAAGATCAGCAGCTTGCCGGCTTCGACGGTGCGCAGGCTGTTGCCGACGCGCAACCGGCAATCGGGCGGCACGATGAGCGGCAGATGGCAGATCAACCGGGTGTTGAGCATGCCATTGTGCGGCTCGATATGGGTGCCGGGCGCGAGAATCGAGAACAAGACCATGGGGGATCGCCCGGCGATGACCGGGATCGAGCCGCCATCGGAACCCGGATTCAAAAGACCCTTCAGCGCCGCCATGGTAGCCGGGCAGCGGGCGGCATTGGCGGCGACGGGCGCGCCGTTCTGCATGAGGTGAAAGGCGCTCCAGCGCGGGTCGCCGAGCAGGCTGTGCGGCTTCATGGGCCGGTCTTTCGGCGCCTCGACATAGGGGGCGGTGCCGGAACGGTCGGCGAGTACCTCTGCAGCCTCGGCGCGGATAGCGGGATACGCCGCTTCCAGGCCGGCGGCCCAGGCAAAATCTGCCGGGTCGTAAAAGGCGCGCTGTGGCAGGCCGGGGAAGTAAAAGCTGGTGGGTTGCTGGAGTGCAGGCTGGGCGGTGCCGACGACGATGGCAAGGCTTTCGGTAAAGCGTTCGCCGGCGGCGGAGGCGTCGATGCCGGCGGCGTCGAGCGCTGCGGCCATGGCGGCGGTAAAGCGCGCGGCGATCGCGGCGCGTTGCGCTTCGGCGCGCTGGAGGCGTTCGATCAGGTCGGCCGGCAGTTTTTCGAGGCGCGAGGCGGCGTCGAAGGCGCGATCATACCAGCTGGCGGCGGCGCGATCATCGCCGTCGCGGTTATGGAGGTCGCCGTGCATGAGCAGGCCATAGGGGTTTTCGGGGTCTTGCCCGAGCAGCGGGGCCAGCGCGGCGCGCGCGGCGGGCCGGTCATCGAGCATGTCGCAGCATTGGGCGAGGAACAGCCAGATTTGCGGCGCGGCGCGGCCACTGGCGGTGATGGCTTCAAAGGCGGCGCGGGCGGCGGCGGCGTTGCCGGCGCGCAGCGCGTCGATGCCGCGGCGGGCGATGGCTTCAAGCTGGGGTTTGGTGGGGAAGGGGGTCATGCGGAGGGTTTAGACGGGAATTTGGGTGATTTCCATGGGCGGCTTTGGCGGCGGAACTGGGGGGACCCCCGACCGCCGCGCTGGCGCGCGAGTCGCCTCCCCCCTTGAGGGGAAGGAATTAGCTGTTACGCTTTGGCGATGGTGCGCCTATCTAGCGGTCATGGCCAGTCGCCCCGACAGCATTCCCAACCGCCGCGGCATCGTCGATCGCCGGGCGCTGGTGGACCAACTGGCCGAGGCGATGGTGACGGCAGACAGCTTTGCGACGCGGCGGGCGGTGCTGGCCGGCGTGCTGCGCGAGGCACTGGCGCAGGGGCGGGCCGAGTTGAAGCGGCGGCTGCACGAAACGCCGGCCAAGGGCCTTGAACTGGCCGGGGCGCAGGCGTTTCTGGTGGACCAGTTGTTGCGCATCCTGTTCGATTGCGTGGTGACCGACCTGTATCCGGCGACCAATCGCACCGCATCGGAGCGGTTGGCGCTGGTTGCGGTCGGCGGTTACGGGCGCGGCCAGATGGCGCCGTTTTCGGATATCGACCTGTTGTTTCTGACGCCGTGGAAGCAGACGGCGTGGGGCGAACAGGTCATCGAGACGATGCTCTACATGCTTTGGGACCTGGGGTTGAAGGTTGGCCATGCGACGCGATCAGTGGGCGATATGGTCCATATGGCGCGCGCCGATGTGACGATCCGCACGGCGCTGCTTGAATCGCGCTTCGTCTGGGGCGACCAGCCGCTGTATGAGGAAGCAGCAGCGCGGTTCAGGAAGGACGTGGTGGCCGGCACGGCGCGGGCCTTCATCGCCGAAAAGCTCGCCGAGCGCGACGAGCGCCACAAGCGCATGGGCGACAGCCGCTATGTCGTCGAGCCGAACCTTAAGGAGGGCAAAGGCGGCTTGCGCGATCTGCACACGCTGTTCTGGATCGGCAAATATGCCTATCAGGTCGAAAATATCGCCGAGCTGGTCGACAAGGGCTTGTTGACGGCCGAGGAATTGCGCCAGTTCCGCCGTGCCGAAAGCTTCCTGTGGGCGGTGCGGATCAACCTTCACGACATTGCCGGCCGACCCGAGGAGCGCCTGACCTTCGATGTGCAGCGCGAACTGGCGACGCGGCTGCGCTATGCCGAGCGCGGGCGCATGTCCGCCGTCGAGCGTTTCATGCGGCATTATTTCCTGGTGGCGAAGACCGTTGGCGATCTGACCGGGCTGTTCCTGGCGCATCTCGACGACAGTTTTGCCAAGGCGAGCTGGCTTCCGTCGATCACGCGGCGGCCGTCACGGTTGAACGGTTTCACGCTGCGGCGCGGACAGCTTGGTGTGCCGGGCGACGATTTTTTCCGCCAGGACCCGGTGCGGCTGATCGAGATGTTCGCGCTGGCCGACCGCGAAAAGCTGACCATCCACCCACAGGCGATGCGGCAGGCGTCACGCGACGCCGGCCTGATCGATGAAACCGTGCGCCGCAGCCGCGCCGCCAACGCGCTGTTCCTCCAGGTGCTGACCAGCCAGAATGACCCCGAGCATGTCTTGCGCTGGATCAACGAAGCCGGGATTTTCGGGCGGTTCGTGCCGGATTTCGGGCGCGTCGTGGCGCAGATGCAATACGACATGTATCATCATTATACGGTGGATGAGCACACTATCCGCGCCATCGGCCTGCTGGCGCAGATCGAATCGGGGAGCCTTGCGGCCGAGCACAAATTGTCGACAGCGATCATCAAGCAGATCGCCTCGCGCCGGGTGCTGTATGTTGCGGTGCTGCTCCACGATATCGCCAAGGGGCGCGGCGGCGACCACAGCGCGCTGGGCGGCGATGTTGCCGAGCGCCTGTGCCCGCGGCTGGGGTTGAGCGCCGCCGAAACCGAGACGACGGCATGGTTGGTGCGCAACCATCTGCTGATGTCGCGCACCGCGTTCAAGCGCGATCTGGCGGATTTCAAGACCATCCTCGATTTTACCGAAGTCGTCGCCAGCCCGGAGCGGCTGCGGCTGTTGCTGCTGCTGACCGTGGTCGACATTCGCGCCGTGGGGCCGGGAGTGTGGAACAACTGGAAGGGCCAGTTGCTGCGCGACCTGTACGAGGCATCGGAGGAGGTGCTGCGGCTCGGCCACAAGCAGAAGGGCCGCACCGAGCGCATAACCGGCAAGCAGGCGCAGTTGCGCGTGGCGCTCGGCTGGAGCGAAGCGGAGTTTGCGACCTATACGCGGCGTTTTGCCGACAGCTACTGGATTGCCGAAACCCCCGAGGCGCTGGCCGGAAACGCCGTGCTGATCGCCGATGCCGACACGCGCGCGGCGCCGCTGTCGATTGCGGCATTGCCGGATCCGGCATCCGGGACGACCCTGGTCAGCATTTATGCCGCCGATCATCCGGGGCTGTTCTACCGCATCGCCGGGGCGATTTCGCTGGCGGGGGCGAACATTCTCGACGCGCGCATCCATACGACACGCGACGGGCAGGCGATCGATAATTTCGTGGTTGCCGACCCGCTTGGGCGACCATTTGCCGAACTTGCGCAGCTGCAACGGCTGACGCGCAGCATCGAGGATGTGCTGACGGGCAAGACCCGGCTGGCGGACCGGCTAGCGGCCAGGCCTTTGGCACGGCGGCGGGCGGAGGTGTTCAAGGTCGAACCGAACATCATCATCGATAACAAGGCGTCGAACCGCTACACAGTGGTCGAGATCGGCGCTGCCGACCGCCCGGCGCTGCTCTATGCGCTGACCCATGCGCTGTTCCAGAGCCGGGTGACAATCCATTCCGCCCACATCGCCACCTATGGCGAGCGAGCGACGGATACGTTTTATCTCACCGACCTTACGGGGCAGAAGATCGACAGCCCGACGCGGTTGAAGACACTCGAAAAGCGGCTGGAGGCGGTGGCGAGCAGTGCCAATGCGCGGGTGGAGATGCTGGAGCAGCAGGCTGCGGAGTAGCGCCCTAGCGCGTTTCAGTTGCCACTGGGTCGGGCGCGGTGGTGGCGCCGTCCTGCGTTCCCTTGGGCGCCAGCACGAACACCCACACCATGGCAGCGACCGCCAGCGCCACTGACACGATGAGCATGTAACGCAGGACATGCGTGCCGGTGCCGGCACGGGCTTCGGTCGTTGTCAGCACTTCGGGTTTGTCGGCCATGGTCGGTCCTTTTGTGCGCTCTCCCTGCTGTTAACAGTTCACAACCGGCTTTGTTCCCAGCGACGATGATTGACGCACTGCACCCAAAACCGCTTATACGAACGCCGGGAGAAGTTTCGATGTCACAACCAAGCCTCGACGACTGGCAGAAAATGGCCGCCAAGGAGGTCAAGGACGCCGACCTGACCTGGGCGACGCCCGAGGGCATCGACGTAAAGCCGCTGTATACCGCCGCCGATGTGGCGACCGATCCGGGCTTGCCGGGCTTTGCACCGTACACCCGCGGCGTGCGCGCGACGATGTATGCCGGGCGGCCGTGGACGATCCGCCAATATGCTGGGTTCAGCACCGCCGAAGCGTCGAACGCCTTTTACCGGCGCAACCTGGCGGGCGGGCAAAAGGGGCTGAGCGTGGCGTTCGATCTCGCCACCCATCGCGGCTATGACAGCGACCATCCGCGCGTGTCGGGCGATGTCGGCAAGGCCGGGGTAGCAATCGACAGCGTGGAGGACATGAAGCTGCTGTTCGACGGGATTCCGCTCGACCAGATGAGCGTTTCGATGACGATGAACGGCGCCGTGCTGCCGTGCCTGGCGTTCTATATCGTTGCGGCGGAGGAGGCAGGCGTTGACCAGGCGAAGCTCGACGGCACCATCCAGAACGATATTCTGAAGGAGTTCATGGTCCGAAATACCTATATCTATCCGCCGGCGCCTTCGATGCGGATCGTTGCCGACATTATCGAATATACCGCAAAAAACATGCCCAAGTTCAACAGCATCAGCATTTCGGGCTACCACATGCTCGAAGCCGGCGCGACGGCGGTGCAGGAGCTGGCGTTCACGCTGGCCGACGGCAAGGAATATGTGCGCGCGGCGCTCGCCAAGGGGCTGGCGGTCGATGAGTTCGCCGGGCGGTTGAGCTTTTTCTTCGGCATCGGCATGAATTTTTTCATGGAGATCGCCAAGCTGCGCGCCGCGCGGACATTGTGGGCGACGATCATGGCGGATTTTGGTGCCAGCCCGCGCAGCCAGATGCTGCGCACGCACTGCCAGACCAGCGGCGTCAGCTTGCAGGAGCAGGACCCCTACAACAACGTCATCCGCACCACCGTCGAGGCGATGGCAGCTGTGCTCGGCGGCACCCAGTCGCTGCACACCAACGCGCTCGACGAAGCCATCGCGCTGCCGACCGATTTTTCGGCGCGGATCGCGCGCAATACGCAATTGGTTTTGCAGGAAGAAACCGGCATCACCAAGGTCGTCGATCCTCTGGGCGGCAGCTATTACATCGAGGCGCTGACCGACAATCTGGTGCGCAGCGCGCAGGCGCTGATTGATGAGGTCGAGGCGTTGGGCGGCATGACGCGCGCGGTCGAAAGCGGCATGCCCAAGCTCGAAATCGAGAAAGCCGCAGCCGCCAAGCAGGCGCGCGTCGATATGGGCGATGACGTGATCGTCGGGGTCAACAAGTACAAGCTTGAAAACCAGGAGAAGCTCGACATTCTCGATGTGGACAATGTCGCGGTGCGGATCAGCCAGATTGCGCGGCTGGAGGCGATCCGGGCGCGGCGCGACGGGGTGGCGGTCGAGGCGACTTTGGAGGGGCTGCGCAAAGGCGCGGCAGGCGGTGAAAACCTGCTGGCACTGGCAGTTGTCGCGGCGCGGGCGCGGGCGACTTTGGGCGAAATCAGCAGCGCGCTGGAAGATGTGTTCGGCCGGCATGTCGCGGTGGTGAAGATGGTCAAGGGCATTTACGCCGACGCCTATAAGGGCGACCCGGCCTATGTCCGCGTTGCGGAAGGCGTCGAGGCGTTCGAGCGCCGCAAGGGGCGTCGCCCCCGCGTGCTGATCGTCAAGATGGGGCAGGACGGCCATGATCGCGGCGCCAAGGTGGTCGGCACGGCGCTGGCGGATCTGGGGTTTGAGGCGACCGTCGGGCCGTTGTTTCAGACGCCCGAGGAAGCGCGCGACCTGGCGCTGGAGCTGGACGTCGATATCGTCGCGTCGTCATCGCTGGCGGCGGGCCACAAGACGTTGGTGCCGGCGCTGATCCAGGCGTTGAAGGATGCCGGGCGGCCGGAAATCCGGGTGATCGCCGGGGGGGTCATCCCGGCGCAGGATTATGATTTCCTGCGCGATGTCGGCACGGCGGCGATCTTCGGACCGGGGACGAATATTGTTGAATCGGCGGCGGAATTGCTCCGATTGCTGGGGCATAATTTGCCGCCGGTCGGATCGTCATTGGCGGCAGAATAGATGGCGTTCGACGTCGATCATGTCGAGGCGTTGTTGCAGGGCAGGGCGGCGCAGCGGGCAACGTTCAGCTATTCCGATCTGTTGCTGCTGCTGGGGCGTAGTTTCAGCCGGCCGCGGATGCGGGCGCTGTGCGCCGTGCTCGACGTGATCGACGTGCGCGCCGCGGCGGCGGGGCAACCCGAACTGGCGGCACTGGTGGTGCGCGAAGGCGATGATCTGCCGGGGCAGGGCTGGTGGATCGGGCGCCGCGACTATGCGGGCGCGTTCGAGGGGGCGGGGGCGCGGAAGTATCTGCTGACGGTGCAGCGACAGGCGTTTGACTATTGGCAAAACGCAGCAAATCTGTTCTAACCTGGGTTATTACGGAAGCTCGCATGATTCAGGTAAAGATTTCGGCAATTGGCAATTCGGCGGGAATCGTCTTGTCGAAGGAGCTACTTGCGCGTCTTGGCGTGCAGCGCGGCGACACGTTGCAGATTATCGATGACGGCATGGCGGGATTGCGGATCGTCAAAGCCGATGGCGTTTACAACAATGCCATGGATGCCGGGCGCGCGTGTTTTGATCGCTATCCGCAGACCCTTGCCGAACTTGCGAAATAGCGATGGCCGATATCGTTTTGCCGCCGCTTCAGGCGGTGCTTGATCTGCACCGACAGTCGATCGAGCGTTTCGGCGGCAGCCACGGCGTACGCGATACCGGCGGCGTTGAAGCCGCACTTGCGCGTGCCGAACAGATGGTAGCCTATGGTGGTGATGCGCTCACCATTATCGAGGTTGCTGCCGCCGTGGGATTCAGCCTGTGCAAGATCAGGGATCCGTTCGTCGATGGCAACAAACGCGCTGCATGGTTCACGATGTTCATAACGCTGCGCCTCAACGGTCTGTATCTCGACGCGCGCGAAAGTGAGGCGACAGCAACAGTCCTTGCCATCGCCGAAGGGTCACAGACCGAAGCCGATCTCGTCGCATTCCTGGGCGCCAACGCGCGCGCCGCCTGATCAGTGGCGCGGCGTGCGGTAGCGGATCAGGTCGAACCCCGCCTTGATGCTGGCAAAGCGCGCGTCGACAGCGGTTTCGAACTGGGTGTCGGTGAAAATGTAGGGCCAGTCGCCTTCGATGCCTTCGCGGACGAGTTCGCCGACATACAGCGGGTCGATTCCGTTGGTGATCGCGGCGGCGGCCATTTTGGCAAAGTCCGACTGGCTGGCCTCCATCGTCGGCGCGGCGACGGCGCTGGCGAGCCTTGCAGGAATGTTGCGGCTTGAATCCATGATCCGGGTGCGGATGAAGCCGGGGCACAGCACCGATACGCCGATGCCGCGTTCGGCCAAAGCCGGTCGCAGCCCTTCCGAAAGCGCGACGACGCCATATTTCGTCACGTTATACGCCGGCGCCACCGCCGCGATGAGCCCGGCCATCGAGGCGGTCGAAACGATCTGCCCGCCTTCGCCGTGCACTTCAATCAGTGGCCCGAAGATTTCGATACCCCAGATCACCGACATCAGATTGACGCCGATCGTCCAGTCCCAACTGGCGTCGGTCCATTCGCCATAACTGCCGCCACCGCCGACGCCAGCGTTGTTGACAAGGATATGGACCTTGCCGAAGCGCGCCAGCGTTGCATCGGCGGCAGCCTGGAGTTCGGTTTTCAGCGACACATCGGCGCGAACCCCTGCGACGTCGGCGTTGGTCGCCTGCAACCCCGCCACGGCGGCGGTGAGTGCTGCGTCCTCGATGTCGGCCATCATCACCTTGACGCCGGCCTGCGCCAGCGCCGTGGCGATGCCGAGGCCGATTCCCGATGCGGCGCCGGTGACAAAGGCGACCTTGCCGTCGAGATGCTGCATCTTATTCCCCGGGTTGTTCGGCGCTGTCGATGACGTCCGCGTCGGGGCGGTCACCGCCGTCGGCGGTTTCCTCGTGCCAGGCGCCCCCTTCGTCCTGCCAGCTGATGGGCACGGTCTCGCCGCCCTGGTGCTGGCGTTCCGCGGCGCTGCGGGCAGCGGCGAGGGCTTCGTCGTGGGTGGCGAAGGTTTCGGCCATCACGTCGCCGAGCTTGTAAGTCCAGCCGCCGTCATGCTCGACGATCATATAGTGGATTTTGGTCATGGGTTTCTCCGGACAATATGGCATTGTAACGCATAACCTGCGGATTGGAGCCTGAAATGTCGATCGTGCAGAGCATCGCCGGTCGGTCGCGCGATCTGGGCGGATTTTCGGTGTCGCGGGTGCTGCCGGCGCCGCAACGACGCAGCCTGGGGCCTTTCGTGTTCTTCGACGAGATGGGGCCAGCGGATTTTGTCGCCGGGCACGGCATCGATGTGCGGCCGCATCCGCATATCGGGCTGGCGACGGTGACCTATTTGTTCGATGGCGGGCTGTCGCACCGGGATAGCCTAGGCACAGTGATCGATATTGCGCCCGGCGCTGTCAACTGGATGACGGCGGGCAGTGGCATCGTCCATTCCGAACGCTCGCCCGAGGCGCTGCGCGCGGCGGGTCACCACATGCACGGCATCCAGTCCTGGGTGGCGCTGCCGGTCGCCGAGGCGGAAGCCGCGCCGGCGTTCGTGCACCATGCGGCGGAGACATTGCCGGTTGTGGAGCTGCCGGGGGCGCGGCTGACGATCATCGCCGGCACGATGTTCGGCGAGACCTCGCCAGTCAGCTTTCCGCATCCGATCATCTATGCCGAGGTGCGGATGCAGGCCGGGGCGCGGCTGGAGATGTCCGCGGGATGGGGCGAGCGCGGGGTATATCCGGTGAGCGGCAGCGGGGGGGTGGACGGCACGCCGCTGATTGCCGGGGCTATGGCGGTGGTGGGGGAGGGCGACGCGGTGCTGACCGCCGACACGGCGCTGCACGCGATGATATTGGGCGGCGCGCCGTTCCCGGAACCGCGGCAAATCGAGTGGAATTTCGTTAGCCATTCCCCGGAGCGGATCGAGCAGGCGAAGGCTGATTGGGTGGCCGGGCGCTTCGCCGAAGTGCCGGGCGAGACCGAATTCATCCCGCTGCCCGAAACTGTGGCGCCGGTGCCGGTGACGAACTATCCCTGACTGCTGGCGGTCAGCATTCGTCGCACGGCGGGGCGCAGCGCCAGCAACAGCAGCGCACCGCCGGCGATGATGCCGGCATGGAGCAACCAGAAGCGGCCGGGCGTCCAGACCTCGTACAGTCCGCCGATACGGCCGCTGATGGTGGCGCCGACGAAGACCGCCATCGAATTGATGCCGATCATCATGGCGTTGAGCGATTTGGGCGCGGCGCGGGCGTAGAGGCCGACCGCTATAGGCGTGAAGAACACCCAGCCCCAGTTCGACAGCAGGTGGAAACCCACCGCCCAGAGCAGCGGGACGCGGCCGGTGAAGATGGAACTCGATGCGGCGAGCCAGACCATGCCGGCGCCGAAAATGAGGCAGCCGATGGCCATTTTGGTGATGGCGTCGGGTTCTAACCCGCGCTTGGCCTGGCGCCTCCAAAGCCAGAGCGTGGGGGGCAGCAGGAGGCCGGGGGCGATGGCATCGAGCGCCTGGAACCAGGGAATGGGGACTTGCCAGCCGAGCACCGCCATCTCGACATGATCGCGAACCCAGAGGTTATAAACGTTCCAGATCTGCGACTGGGCGATCCAGAATGCCGCCTGGACGAGCATCAGCAGCAGGAGCAGACGAACGGCATGGCGCTCCGGCGCGGTGAGTGGGGCGCGGGCGGCAGCAGTGACGCGCGGCGGATCGGGCGGCAGATCGCGCCCGCCCAGCACATAGACGATAAGGCCGGCGAGCATCCCGAAGCCGGCGAGCGCGAACGCCAGGTGCCAGCCGAAGGCTTGCCCCATCCAGCCGCAGATGATCGGCGCGGCAAAGGCGCCGCAATTGAGGGCGAAATAATAAAGCTGGATACCATCATCGCGGCGGCGGTCTTCGGGGCCGTAAAGCCCGCCGACCTGCGCGAACAGATTGGCGTTGGCGCAGCCGGTGCCGAGCATCAGCAGCAACAGTGCCAGCAAAAAACTGGCGTCGAAGGCCATGCAGAAATGCCCGGCGGTCATCAACAGACAGCCGATGATGATCGTGCGGCGGCGGCCGAGCAGCCGATCCCCGATGAAGCCGCCGAACACCGGGGTGAAGCGCACCAGCCCGGCCCAGAGGCCGAACAGCTGCACGGCGAAGGCCTGGGTGGAGAGTGGCCCGGTGACGCTTTCGATCGCGCGCCGGGTGGAATCGAGGCCGATGACATGTTCGGCGTGGCCCGGAAGCAGCAGTTGCCCGACAAGATACAGTGTCAGCAGCGCCTGCATCCCGTAAAGCGAAAACGCTTCCCAGAACTGCGTGCCCGACAGCCAGGCGAGGCCGCGCGGCTGGCCGTAGAAATCGGGCGATTGCGAAGTCATTCGAAAGGGTTGTCAGCGGTCGGGCGAGCGGGACGCAGGTGCACAGCGCCCGCCATGATGCCGGTCAGGTCGGCAGCGATGGCATCGACAAGTTGCGGGGTCGGGAACTGGCTGTGATGGCAGATGGCGGCGGTGCGCGCGGTCGCGAGATCGGCGGGGGTGAAGGCGATGCGAACGGTGAGCAGCGCCGGATCAACGCCCGTCCATGGGATGAAGCGCGGCGCATGCGCGGCGATGGCATCGGCGGGCAGGCCTGGGTAGAACAGCGGCGGGCCGCCGATGATGCCGAGTGCGACTTCGCTGGTGACAGCGCCGACCAGCCGGTGATCGGGGTGGCCATAGCCGCCATCGGGGCCCCAGGTGACGATGGCGCGCGGATGCAGCTCGGTGACAAGGCCGCGGACTGCAATGCCGAGCGCGGAGAGGCGGGCACTGGTCGGGCTGACCCTGTCTCCCAGGCCGCCGTCCTCAAACCCCAGAAAGCGCGGCGGCGGCGCCCCGAGCGCTGTGGCGGAACACCGCGCCTCTGCACTGCGGATTGCACCGAGCGCCGATCCGGCAACGACGCTGCCATCGGCCGGACCGCCGCGCTCGCCGGCAGTGGCGAAGGCGAGGACAGCGGGAATGCCGCGACGCGACAGGCCGGCGATGAACGGTGCCGTGATGATTTCGTCATCGGGGTGGGCAAAGACGAACAGCACCGGGCCGGCGGGAGCAGCCGGTGACACCGCGAGCAAAAGGGTGGAGGCGGCGGCGGCGAGCATGAGCATCAATAAGCAGTTAAGGCCGTTTCGCCGCAGTGAAGCAAGCCTTATGCTCGACTGTGGCAATCGCGGCGCGGCGTTGGTAGGGTGGGACATGTTTATTCACCTGACCGACGCCATGTCCGTTGCCGCGCAGATTGCGCCCGAAGATTGCGCCCTGGCAGCGGACGCGGGGTTTGCCGTGGTGATTTGCAACCGACCGGATGCCGAAGATCCGGGGCAACCGGAGGCGGCCGTGATCCGCGCTGCGGCTGCGGCGGCCGGGCTGCGCTACGTGCATATTCCCGTTGATGCGGCGGGCATCGGTGATGTGCAGATTGCCGCGATGGCGGCGGAACTGGCGCCTGACGCTGGCCGGGTACTGGCCTATTGCCGGTCGGGAACGCGATCGACCAATTTGTGGGCGTTGGCGGCGGCGACGCGCGGCGGTGATGCGGACGCCATCGTGGCGGCAGCAGCGCGCGGCGGTTACAATATCTCGGGGATGCTGCCGGTGCTGCGCAGCCTTTCGGCGAAAGCCTGACCGATGGTGTGGACGTCGCTTTTTGGTATCATCACATTGGTCCTGCTGGCGCGGGCGCTGGGCTTTGCCAAGGCGCCGGTGCTCGCCGATGATGCCGCGGCGCGGCGGATTGCGGCGGACGCGCTGCCGGGGTTTCGGCCGGTGGAGGCGGTTCTGGATGGAGGAGCGCGCGGCGCACTGGTGGCCGGCGGCGATGGCCGGGTGGCGTTGGTGCGGGCGTTTGGCGATCGCTGGGTAGTGCGTGTCGTTAATGGCGCTGCCGTGCAGGTGAAGGCCGGCAAGCTGCGGCTCGCATCGGGGGAGTGGATGGTGCCGGCTGCGGTGCTCGACCTCGGCGCGGCGGCGCCGGTGTGGGCGGACAAATTATGAGTTTTCCCGATCCCGTCCAGATGGCGGTGCCGCTGTTTATCGTTTCGATCATCATCGAGATGTTCGCCATCAAAAGGGGTGCGCGCGGCGATTATGATTGGCGCGACACGGCAACGTCTCTGGCGATGGGGTTCGGCAATACCTTTGCCGCAGTGCTGTTCGGCGCGACAATCGTCGCGCTGGGGGTCGGGCTGCACCAGTATCGGTTGTTCGACATTCCGGTGGCATGGTGGAGCATCGGGCTGTGTTTTGTCGCCGATGACTTCCTATACTACTGGTTCCACCGCACCGCGCACCGGGTGCGCTGGTTCTGGGCGAGCCATGTCATCCATCATTCTTCGCAGCATTATAATCTGTCGACGGCGCTTCGGCAGACCTGGACCGGGCAGTTGTCGCTGTCGTTCCTGTTTCGCTTGCCGCTATTTTTGCTGGGCTTCGACCCAAAGCTGATCCTGTTCTGCGCGGGGCTCAATCTGGTTTATCAGTTCTTCATCCATACCGAGACAGTGCGGCGGCTGCCGTTCGGGCTGGAGGGATGGCTCAATACGCCGTCGCACCACCGGGTGCATCATGGCACCAATGCCCGCTATCTCGATCGCAATTATGCCGGCGTGTTCATCGTCTGGGATCGGCTGTTCGGGACGTTCGAAGCCGAGCGTGACGATGAGCCGGTGCGTTATGGCATCGTCAAGAATCTGGCGACGTTCAACCCGTTGTGGGTGGCGGCGCATGAATGGGTCGGCATCGCGCGCGACCTGGCGGCGGCGCGGGATTGGCGCACAAGGTTTCTGGCGGTGGCCGGGCCGCCGGGGGCGATTGCCGGGGATACGGCGGACACGATCAGGGCGGACTGGGAAACGTCGGTGACGTCTGCGGCGCGGGCCCCGGCCGAGTGATTAGCCGCCGGGCGGTGCTGGGCGGCGCGGGTGGGCTGGTGGCGCTTGCCGGGCTGGGTCGGGCCGTGGATCAGGGAGTGGTGGTCGATCTGGGGTCGCCGGGGCTGGCGGCGTGGGACGATTGGCGGCAACGGCGCTATCAGGGGCCGCTGGCGCTGGTATCGGCGGGGGTATTGGGGGCGAGCCCGCACAACACCCAGCCGTGGCGCTTTGCCGTCGGCCGGCTCGGTGTCGATGTGTTCGAAGTGCCCGAGCGCGGGCTGGGGGCGATGGACTCGTTCGGGCGCGAGCGGCTGGCGGGGCTGGGTGCGGCCATTCACAACATGGCGCTGGCGGCGAGCAGCATCGGGCGGGTGGCGCGGGTGGCCCTGCTCCCCGATGCCGGCAACACGCTGCATGTGGCGCGGATCGAGCTGGGGCCGGAGGGAGGCGGCGTGACGGCACACCCGTTGCTGGACGCCATAGCAGCGCGGCATACGCACCGAGGGGCGTGGACGGGGGCACCTCTGACTGCCATGGCGCTGGCGCGGGTGCGGGATTTTCCGCTGGCACCGGGGCTGGCGGTGATGCTGTTTACGGCGGGTTCGGCGCGCGGCAAGGCGTTTGCCGCCGATACGCTGGCGGCGACCGAGGCGATTGTTGGCGACGCCGAAATGTCGGCGGCGGGGCACGCCTGGTTTCGGTCAAGCAGGCGCGATCAGGATCGCTACAAGGATGGCCTGGGGTTGGCCACGTCGGGCGTGTCGCCGGCGCTGGCGTTTGCCGGGGCGATGCTGCCGGCGCAATCCGCCGCCGACGCCGGGCGGTTCTGGCTGGCGGCGACGCGCGATGCTATGCTGCCGACGGCATCGGTGTTCGGGGTGATTGCTGCGGCGGATCCCTGGGATCGGCGGTCGGCGCTGCTGGTTGGGATGGCATGGCAGCGGCTGCATTTGCAGGCGACGGCGCTGGGGGTGGTGGCACAACCGCTCAACCAAGTGCCGGAGATGATCGACCGCGAGCGGGTTTTGGGGCGCGCGGCGGGTTTCGCGCGGGCTGCCGATGCGTGGCTTGATGATGCGGCGCTGCGGCCGGGGTTCGGGTTTCGGTTGGGGCGTGCGGCCCCGGCGCCGGCGAGCGTGCGGCGGCCGGTGAGCCTGGTGATCGGCGCACCGGCGCGGATCGGTTATGATGTGGCGCGGGCGCGGGCGGAAACCGAGGCGCAGGATGCCGCAGTGCGAGGGAGGCGGTAGGGGGGGTTGTGATGGGGTTGGGGGGACCCCCACCCGGGCCGCGCAAGGGCGCGTCTCTCGCCTCCCCCGTGAGGGGGAGGAATTCTTTCTTACTTCATCGTGGCTTTGCGGGTGAGGAAATCCGGGATGCCTTCGGGGCCGAAGCCGGCGACGGGTTCGCCATCGTCGGTGTTGCGGCGGTCGTCGCGGCGCGGCGCCGCGTCGCGACTGCCGCGATAGCTGCGGATAGGGTCGGGAGCCGGGCGAGCGGCGCGGGGTTCAGCGCGCGGGGCCGGCGCGCGTGCCGCTTCGGCGGCGCGGGGCGCGGGGGCTGGTGGCGCCGCTGCGGCGGCTTCGAGGGTGTCGCTGCCGTCGCGTTTGCGGCCACGGCCACCACGGCGGCGGCGCTTCGGGGCGTCGCCGGCGGCTTCGTCGGCGGCGTTGTTGGCTGCGGCGTCGTTTGCCGGCGCTTCGACAGGCGCAGCTTTGGGGGGTGCAGTCTTGACCGGCTCGGGTGCCGGGGCAGCCACCGGCGCTGCGCTGGCGCCCGCACCCCGAAAGCGTTCGATCTTTTGGTGGATGAGCTTTTCGACTTCGGCGAGGTTTTCCGCTTCGGATTCGGTCATCAGCGTATAGGCAATGCCGGTCTTTCCTGCCCGTCCGGTACGCCCGATGCGGTGAACATAATCCTCCGCGTGATGCGGGACGTCGTAGTTGACGACATGGCTGACGCCGGGGATGTCGAGGCCGCGCGCCGCGACGTCCGACGCGACGATGATGGTGATGTCGCCGGATTTGAAGCGGTCAAGTTCCTTGATGCGGTCCGACTGATCCATGTCGCCGTGAATCTGGCTGACGGCGAAGCCCGAACGTCGCAGGCTGTCGACGAGTTCCTTGATATCGCGCTTCCTGTTGCAGAAGACGATGGCGTTCTTGACTTCTGGACCGCCGAGGATGGCGCGCAAGGCTTCACGCTTGCCGCGCGGCGAGGTTTCGACGACATATTGGGTGATTGAGGTGTTGGTCGAGGCAGGGCGCGCGACTTCGATCATCCGCGGCGAGTCCATGAACTTGTCGGCCAGCTTCTTGATTGGCGGCGGCATGGTTGCCGAAAACAGCAGCGTTTGGCGCGGCGAGGGCAGCTTGGTGCAGATTTCCTCGATATCCGGGATGAAGCCCATATCGAGCATCCGGTCGGCCTCGTCGATGACCAGCAGGCTGCACTGGTTGAGCATGATCTTGCCGCGGCCGAAAAGATCCATCAGCCGGCCGGGGGTGGCGATGAGCACGTCGACGCCCTTTTCGAGCGCGCTGAGCTGATCACCCATACTGACGCCGCCGATCAGCAGCGCCATGCTGAGCTTGTGATATTTGCCGTATTTGTCGAAGTTTTCGGAGACCTGCTGCGCCAGTTCGCGCGTCGGTTCGAGGATCAACGAGCGCGGCATCCGGGCGCGGCTGCGGCCCTCGGCCAATATGTCGATCATCGGCAGCACGAACGAGGCAGTCTTGCCGGTGCCGGTTTGCGCCACGCCGATGATGTCACGCCCCATCAAAACCGGCGGGATCGCCTGGCGCTGGATGGGGGTAGGGTCGTTATAGCCGCTGTCGGCGACCGCGCGGAGCAGTTCCTCCGAGAGGCCGAGATCTGCAAAGCTCATCTGGTTCCCTGGTGCCAGCGTCGGACACCCGGTCGCTTGACGTCCGCCCATGCACAAACATGGACGCAAAAGTCAATCGAAACTGTGGCGGGCGCAGCATGTCATGGTGTGCGGCGCGCAAAAAAAGGCGGGGTGCAAACCCCGCCAAATGACTCCATGCAGGAAACAGCTACACCCTCTCCCGGGCCGGCCAGCGACGAATGTCGCCTCCGCGGCGGTGTCCGTCTCGACCTCTCCCGTGAAGGGAGAGGTCGAGGAGCGATCAGAACTTGAAGCCGACTGCGGCACCATAGCGGCGCGGTTCGAGAGTGAAGATATTGGTGAACAGGCCCGACGACTGGTCGGTGACGTAAAGCCCGGTCGTGGCATTGTTGTTGGCAATGTTCTGGATATAGCCGCGAACATACCATTTGTCGTCGCGCCCGTTCAATTGCACTTGGGCATTCATGACGTAATAGCCATCGATGCGATTGACGCGCGTGTTGAAGATGCTGCCGTAGCTTTGGCTGGTCAGCGCCAGATCGAAGCGCGGCACCAGCGACATGCCGTTGGTGATGCCCAGGTTATACTGGATACCGGCGGAGAATTTGAACTCCGGCGCCTGCGGCAACTGGTTGCCCATGATGTTGATCGGAACGCCCGAGCTGATCACCGTGACTGGCGTGCTTGTGGCTGCTGCAATGCCCGTCAGCGCCGCGCAGACGCTATAGGCCCCGGTTGCGCCATTGATACCATGACCCGCCGGGAACGGCGTCGGACCTGCAAGCCCGGCGCCGGCCGCCAGGCCAGGAATGCCGCCGGCGTTGATGATGCCGTTAACGGTGCTGACAAAGCCGTTGGTGAGTGCGGCGTTGCCCGGCGCGTTCGGGATGACGGCGCAATTCGAGGCGTTGGTGATATCCTTGATGATGACGGCGTCAGCACGGCCGCCCGAAGGATCGGCAGCATTGGTCAGGAACTTGTCCTGCGAGACCCGTGTGTGGAGGTAGCTGGCGCTGAAATTGACAGCCAGCGCCGGTGTCGGCTGGATGACCGCTTCGCCTTCGAACCCGTAAATGTTGGCGCTGACGTTATCGTTGACCGATGTGCGCTGGACGATGCGGCTGAGTTGCAGGCCCTTGTACTGATAATAAAAGGCCGTGAGGTTCAGGCGTAACGTGCCATCGAGGAAGGTGTTCTTCGAACCGATTTCAAAGGCATTGACGAACTCGGGGTCAAAGGAGTCCGAAACGCCGGCGCCAAGGCTGAGCGGTGGGTTGATACCGCCTGATTTATAGCCACGCGAATATGACGCATAAAGCAGGCTTTCGTCGTTGATTTTCCAATCGATGACGGCGCGGCCGGTGAACTCCCCAAAGCTGACGTTGCGCACGGCGAACAACTGGTTGCCCGGCAGTTTTGGATCGGCATCAAAAGCACTGATGAACGGTGACGCATAGGCGTTGGTCGACCCATAAGGCACGAGGAAACTCGCCAGTGTCGTGCGCGCCTGGACGAATTTCTTGTCGTTGTTATAGCGGATACCGCCGGTTATTTTAACAGCATCATTGACCTGGAAATAGGCTTCACCAAAAATGCCGTATGATTTCAGAGTGTAAAGCTGAGTGTTGTTGTCATAGAATGGCGTGCCGAGGAAGCTGTTCGGCAATGTGCCGCCACTGCCGAGTGAGGTCAGCGTGCCGAGCAGCCCAGTAGCATAATCAAGGCCGAACGAGTTGACGTAGTAGTTGTTATTCTTGGTTTTTGAGTCAGTATAAATTCCACCCAGCAGGAAGTTGAATGGGCCATCGAATGACGAATCGATAATGCCTTCCACAGTGAAGGCGCGGGTCGAATAGTCCGACTGGTCAAGGCTGAGCGGCACGGCGCCGCAAATTTTCTTGCCGCCATAAGCGCCGACGCCGGCAGGGTCGGGCAATGATGTGCAGTAAGGCCCGGTGGCGCCATTCGGCAGCAGCGCAGCAACGATTGGTTTAAGCTGCGGCACAACTGCCGAGGTACCGATCAACGTGGCGAGGCCGGTGACGAAGGCAGCGTTTGGTGTCTGGGCGTTGATGTTATAGTCGACTTGCGACGACAATTGACTCTTTTGATACAGACCGGACACGCGGGCCTTGATCGTCCCGAAGTCGTGCTGGATCTTGCCCATATATTGTTCTTCGGTGGTAAAGTAGTTCGGTGTGAAAGCGGTGTTGACCGTGCGCACATTGGCCGGGTTGTTGGAACCGGCAAAGGTGTCTGGCCCATACAGGTTGCCGAGCGACAATGAACCACCCAGCGCGCCGGCCTGGCTGGTGAGAAACTGTTTCGACGTCAGTATCGACGCCAAGGTCGAATTGCCGTTGGTGACCTGGTTGGTCAATTGGCCGGGCAAGCAGCCAAGGATGCCGGTGGGATCCCGATCGCAAAGCTGCTTTTGAATGCGCGAGCGATTATCATTCTCGTGGAAATAATAGGCCATCAGATCGACGGTGGTGTTGTCGGTCGGCGTCCACCGCAAGCTGCCGCGCACGGCGTAAAGCTCACGATCATCGATGGCGCTGTTGGTGTAAAGGTTCTGCGTGTAGCCGTCGCGCTTCAGATAGGTTCCGGCAAAGCGCACGGCGAGCGTATCATTGATGGGAAGGTTGAACATGCCCTTGGCGCGGATTGATTTGTAATTGCCATAATCGCCCTCGCCAGCGACGTGGATGGCGTCGGTCGTCGGCTTGGCAGTGATGAAGTTGATGACGCCCGATGTGGCGTTGCGGCCGAACAGCGTGCCCTGCGGGCCGCGCAGCACGGCAACCTGTTCGAGGTCGAAGAATTCGGTTTCGAAGATGCGCGTTCCGAACAGCGGCAGATCGTTCGTGGCGATGCCGGTGGCGCTGTCGCAGGTGGTGCCGACGCACAGGTCGCCGATGCCGCGGATGGTGAAGCTGGCGCCGGTGAAATTGCTTTTCGTGAAGGTGATGTTGGGAAGCGTCAATTGCAGGTCGGAGGCATTGTTGATCTGCTTTTCGCGGAGCGCGTCGGCGCTGAAGGCGGTGATCGCGATCGGCACGTCCTGCAGGCTTTGCGCCGTGCGTTGCGCGGTGACGACGATTTCTTCCATGCCGCTTTCCACAACAGTGGCAGCAGCAGTGGTTTTGGTCGCCTGCGCGAATGCCGGCGCAGCGACCAAGCCGATCATCGAAACGCCGCCGACAAATCCGGCACGCAGTGCAGTCATAGTGCGCATGATAATCTCCCCGAAAAAACGTTGTGGTCCGGCCTGTGATCGTCCGGTTCCACGCAAACGAACGTGTTTGGGCTTTCGCTTGGATCTATTTGGCGTTTGAAAAATCGCTTTGTCCAGTGGCGTTGTGCGATTGCCGATTATGCTGCGCAGCACCCAAAAAAACCGTTGCACCGTTGCAACACTTCTACGGGAAACTGCGGAAAATGCCTGTTTATTTTGGTAGCGCTGCTGGTGTTTTTGCTAATGACGCCTGAGCGCGCGCTGCGGCGCAACGCCAACGTTGCGAACGGCGATGATGCTGGCGATGGGGCATTCGCCGCCCGACCGCGCGCCGATGACATCGCGCCCGGCGCACAATTGCCCGGCGCGCTCGCGGCGGTAATAAAAACCCTGATAGAAACTGAGTGCCGGACATTCGCGCGCCAGGAACAGCCGGTAACGCTGACCGCTTTTCATCGCGAGTTCGATGGCGCGGTCGCCGAACAGCTGCGCGCCGGCGAGGCCGTTGACCGAGATGCAGCGATTGCGGCCGGCGCGCGGTGGGAAGGGGCGAGTGGTGACCGGCGAGCCGGGCGCGATGGGCATCCGCGCCCATGGGGCAGTGCTGGCAGTGCCGGCGGGGCTGGGAACGGCGGGCACCACGGGCGGTTCGGCAGCGATCGCTGTACTGGCCAGTCCCAGCGTCAGCACTAGCGTCAGCAGACCGCGCCCTGGGCGGTTCCAAAACTGTGTCGGGCAGGCGAACATCACCAGCTGCGTGGCGTCTGGCGATTGAACATGGGCTGAACCTGTCGCGGCGCGGCGCCGCGGTCAATATCGCGCGTCGCGTGTTTGCTTCCGCACAGGGCCAATTTCGGGCATGGGGCGGCGATGGATACCGCGATCCCTGAAACCGCGCTGGCGGCGCTGTGCGATGCCGCCGGCGCCGGCAACTGGTCACGCGACCCGGCGCTGCTCGCGCCGCTGCTCACCGATTGGCGCGGGCGCTATCATGGCGCGGCGCCGCTGTTGTTGCGGCCGCGCACCACGGCGCAGGTGGCGGCGATCGTGCGTGTTGCGGCGGCGACGCGGACGCCGTTGGTGCCCCAGGGCGGCAATACCGGGCTTGTCGGTGGCGGCATCCCGCCCGCGGACGGCAGCGCCGTGCTGATCAGCCTTTCCCGGATGAACCGCATTCGCGCCCGCGATGCCGACGGTCTGACGATGACGGTGGAGGGAGGAGTCATTCTGCAAACCGTGCACGACGCCGCGGCGGCGATGGACTGCGCCTTCCCGCTGTCGCTGGCGGCCAAGGGTAGTGCGACCATCGGCGGGCTGGTGGCGACCAACGCCGGCGGGGTGCAGGTGCTGCGCCACGGCACCATGCGCGCGCTGGTGGCGGGCATCGAGGCGGTGCTGCCCGATGGCAGCATGCTCGATCAGCTGACAGGGCTGGCCAAGGACAATACCGGCTATGACATCAAGCAGCTGCTGATCGGCGCCGAAGGGACGCTGGGGATCGTCACGGCGGTGACACTGCGGCTGGTGCCGGCGCCGGCGTACCGCGCGACGGCGTGGGTGGGGGTGGACAGCCCGGCGGCGGCACTGGTGCTATTGGCGCGGCTGCGACGCGCGAGCGGCTGCCAGGTCGAAAGTTTCGAGCTGATCCCGGATGCGGGCCTGCAACTGGTGCTGCGGCACATCGAAGGCGCGCGGGCACCGCTGGCGGGGGTGCATCTGTGGCATATCCTGGTGGAACTGGCGGGGCCGGCGCCGCTTGAATCGCTGCTGGGCGACGAATTGATGGCTGCGGGGGTGGCCGACGCGGTGGTGGCGGCATCGTCGGGCCAGGCGGCGGCGCTGTGGCGGCTGCGCGAGGATTTGCCCGCGGCCGAGCGCCGCGAGGGGCCTGCCGTGCATCACGATATCGCCGTGGCGGTCGCTGCCATGCCGGCCTTCGCGCTGGCGGCGACAACGCGGGTCGAGGCGGATTTTCCCGGGGCGCGGGTCATCGCCTTTGGCCATCTGGGTGATGGCAATCTGCACTTCAACGTGCGGCCGCCGGCGGCGGCGGACCAGGCGCAATGGCTGTTGCCGCGCCGCGATGCCATCACCCGGCTGGTGCACGATCTGGTGACGGCGGCGGGGGGCTCGATTTCGGCCGAGCATGGCATCGGCGTATTGAAGCGCGATGATCTCGCACGGCTGGGCAACCCGGCCAAGCTGGCGGCGATGCGGGCGATCAAGGCGGCGCTCGACCCGCTCGGCATCATGAATCCGGGGAAGCTGGTGTGATCGGCGGCTGACTTGCTTCGCTGCGGAAGCGACCCTAGAGGAAGCGGCAATCTGTACCCGAACATATGAGAAAGACGCTTCCCATGGCCAGCACGCCTGCCAACCAAGACCAGACCCTGCCGTTGTTCTACAAATCGCTGGTGCCGCTGTCGTCGCAGACGCACGCCACTTTTGGCTTGAAGAACCGCGAGACGCTGGAATTCACCCGCCACACCCATGCCGTGCCGGTGACCGTCGACGAGTTTTCGACCTGCCAGCGCAGCTTTCCTATCGTGTTCGGCATGGGCGAGGCGGCAGCGCCGCTGGGCCTGCTCGGGCTGCAGGAAGGCCAGAACCTGTATCTCGATGCCGATGGCCAATGGGAGGCCACCGCCTATGTGCCGGCGTTCATCCGGCGCTACCCTTTCATGCTGGCGCGGCTGGCGCCGGATTCGCAGGATCTTTCGCTGTGCTTTGACGATATGTCCGGCCAGATCGAGGACGGTGCCGGCACGCCGCTGTTCATCGATGGCCAGCCGAGCGACACCACCACCAACTGCCTCAATTTTTGCGAACAGTTCGAGCAGGCGGTCATGCGCACTCGCAACTTCATCGAGGAACTGACCAAGCTCAACCTGCTGATGGATGGCGAAGTCACCATCCAGCGCGAAGGCTTGGCCGAACCGGCGGTGTACCGCGGCTTTCGCATGGTCGATGAAGCCAAGTTGCAGGGCCTGCGCGGCGACCAGGCGCGCAAGCTGGTGCAAAATGGCATGATGGGGTTGATTTATGCGCATCTGTTCTCGCTGGGGCTGATTTCGCCGCTGTTCGAGCGGCAGTTTGCGGCGGCCAATTCGGCGGCGGAAACCGGTGCGCTGATCCTGGACGCCTGATGCCGGGCGGGCGTTACACCGGTGTTGCGGTGGCGCTGCACTGGCTGATGGCGCTGATCATCATCGGCAATCTGATCGGCGGGCTGACGCTGGATCTGTTCATTGACAATGCCGACCCGGACATGAAGGCGCTGGGCGGCACCATCATCGGGCTGCACAAGGCGCTCGGCATTTCGGTTATCGCGCTGACGGTGGTGCGAATCTGCTGGCGGCTGGCAAACCCGCCGCCGCCGCTGCCGGCGCACATGACAGCGCTGGAGCGCGGGCTGGCGCGCGCGACGCATCTGGGGTTCTATGCTTTGATGCTGGCACTGCCGTTGACCGGCTGGACGTTGGCCTCCACCGGCAAGGTGGCGCGGCCGGTGGACATGTTCGGGCTGTTCAGCGTGCCGGCGCTGCCGCTGCCGCACGCTTTGCAGGGACTGTTCGGTAAAAGCCACGCGCTGTTCGGCTGGGTGATGCTGGCGACGCTGACACTGCATGTGCTGGCGGTGGTTAAACACAAGATCTTCGACCGCGACAATCTGCTGGCGCGGATGCTGCCGGGCGGGCGCTAGGCCGCGCGCATTGCATCGTGAGCGAAGGAAGTCCGCCCCATTACACAAGTTTAAGCGCGCTCTCATTGACACGATATAGTATTACATTTATCAAAATCAGTTCGTTGGGCAAGTTGTTCAAAAAAGGTTGATTTTTGATGGGCTATCGTC
>JAYUUE010000356.1:0-2785 GCA_043754785.1 Polymorphobacter sp.
TCGAGAATATCGGCGCGCGGCGGTTGCAGACGGTCATGGAAAAGCTGCTTGAAAGCCTCAGTTTCGATGCCAGCGAGCGCGCCGGCGACGCGGTGACGATCGATGCGGCTTATGTGGAGCGCGAACTGGGGGCGATTGCGCGCGATACGGATTTGTCGAAGTTCATTCTGTGACGGTTGCGAGAAGGCGAGACTTGTTGTAGTCTCATGTAGTCACAAGAGGGTCGTGCGATGGAAATGTCGGTTCGGGAGGTCAAGGCGCGCTTTGCCGAAGCGGCCAGTGCAGCGGCGAATGGCGAACGCGTTGTTATCACCAAACATGGCGTTCCGTTCGTCGAGATTGTCCCTGCCGCAGTGCGCCCCGCATTCGACATGGCGCGACTGGCCCAGGTCCGGTCAGAATTTGGATTGGCCGAGAATAGTGCTGCTTGGTTCGATGATTATATCAGCAATCCAGAAGCCAGTCGGCGGGCCTTGGGGCTTGACGATTGAGCCTGCTGATCGACACCCATATCATCGTCTGGCTCGCCGACGAGCCGACACGACTCAACGACGCCGAATGTGCACTGTTGTTCGATCAAGCTCGGGACATTGCCGTCTCGGCGGTGTCAATCTGGGAAATACGGATAAAGTCGGGATTGCGATTTGCATCGGGCGCACCGAAACTTGGACTGGATCCGGAGGCGGCGCTCAGACTTGTCGACGTCATGGGCTATCGTCTGCTGGCGATGTCGCCCGATGATGCCGCAACGCGGCTGGAAGCACCGATTTCCCACCGGGACCCGTTTGACGAGATGCTGCTCATCCAGGCGCAGCGTCACAAGCGCAAACTTCTGACCCGTGATAGCCTGCTGGTGGGCCACCCGCTGGCATTGCTCGCCTAATAGTTGCCGCCCATGCTGAGAAGGTTCCCCATGAATCGCTTCCTTACCACTGCCGCCCTGCTAGCGTTGTCGGCACCGCCGCTGGCCGCCGCGCCTGCCGCGCCCGCCGCCATCACCACCCAATTGCCGCGCAGTGTCGTGCCGTTGCACTATGACGTTTCGATCACCCCGCATGCCGACAAGCTGGCGTTCGATGGCCATGTCGTCGTGACCGTGAAGGTGCTCGAGCCGGTGACGAGCATCACCCTCAACGCCGCCGATCTCAATTTCCACAAGGTCAGCCTGTCGGGTGTGGCGGCCGCGCCAAAGGTCGCCACCGATGCCGAGGCGCAGACCGCGACCTTCACCTTCGCCGCGCCGCTCAAGCCCGGCACCTACACGCTCGACATGATCTATGACGGCAAGATCGGCACCCAAGCCACCGGGCTGTTCGCGCTCGATTACGAGACCGCGACAGCCAAGAAGCGGGCGCTTTACACCCAGTTCGAAAACTCCGACGCCCGGCGCTTCATTCCGTCATGGGACGAACCCAATTACAAGGCGACCTTCACCGTGAATGCAACGGTGCCGGCGGGGCAGATGGTTGTCGGCAACATGCCCGCCGCCAGCACGGCGCCGGCTGGACCGGGCCTGGTCACCGTGCGCTTCCCGCAGACGCCGAAAATGTCGACCTATCTGCTGTTCTTCGGGCTCGGCGATTTCGATCGTATCGCCAAGAAAGCCGGCGCCACCGAAGTTGGCATCGTCACGCAAAAGGGCAAAAGCGACCAGGGCCAGTTCGCGCTGCAGGCCGCGGCGGACATACTGAAAGAATACAACAACTATTTTGCCACGCCGTTTCCCTTGCCAAAGCTCGACAATATCGCCGCGCCTGGCCGCAGCCAGTTTTTTGGCGCCATGGAGAATTGGGGCGCGATCTTCACCTTTGAATCGGCGATCCTGCTCGATCCGAGCGTCGAGACCCAGGCCGACAAGGAGCGCTCGTTCTCCGTCAGCGCGCACGAAATGGCGCACCAATGGTTCGGCGATCTGGTGACCATGGCGTGGTGGGACGATCTGTGGCTCAATGAAGGCTTTGCTTCGTGGATGGAAGGCCGCACCACCGCGCGGCTCCACCCCGAGTGGAATACCGCGCTCGATAGCATTGGGGGCCGCGAGGCAGCGATGGGGCTCGATGCGTTGAAAACCACCCACCCGGTGGTGCAGCACGTCGAAACGGTCGAACAGGCGAGCCAGGCGTTCGATTCGATCACTTACCAAAAGGGCGAAGCGGTGATCCGGATGCTCGAGGATTATGTCGGCGCCGATGCCTGGCGGGCCGGGGTGCGCGCCTATATGAAAAAACACGCCTATGGCAACACTGTGACGGATGATCTGTGGCGCCAGATCGACGCCGCATCGCCGGGCAAGCCGATCACCGAGATCGCCCATCGGTTCACTTTGCAACCCGGCGTGCCGTTGATCCGCGTTGGTGCGGCGACCTGCGCCGATGGCACGACGACCCTTTCGCTGACGCAAGGTGAATTCAGCAAGGACGCGCCCGACAAGACACCGCTGGCGTGGCCGGTGCCGGTCATCGCGCGCAGTGGCGGCGCGCCGGTGCGCGCCGTCGTCAACGGTGCCGCAACGCTCAAGCTGCCCGGGTGCGGCCCGGTGGTCGTCAACGCCGGCCAGACCGGCTATTACCGCACGCTGTATGCGCCCGCGGCGATGCACGCTTTTACCGGGTTGTTTGCCAAATTGCCGGCGATCGACCAGCTCGGCATCATGGCCGACAGCTGGGCGCTGGGCCTCACCGGTTACCAGCCCGCCGCCGATGTGCTCGATCTGGCAGCGGCGACGCCGGTGACTGCCGATCCGCAGGTCTGGCAACGCATAGCCGGGGTATTTACGGCCATCGAT
>JAYUUE010000357.1:0-2784 GCA_043754785.1 Polymorphobacter sp.
TGCAGTCATGACGTGTCTTAGCGGGGCGGCGGCGGCCGAACCAGCCTGCCGCGACAGCTATGCCGCGCGTCGAACCCCGTTCTTCGTCCCATCCTTGGCATCGAACCAGCCGAGCACCGGCAAGTGCGATGCATCGCCGCGCAGCAACAGCCGCGCGCGATCCACCGGCCCCGGCACCTGCCACTGGCCAGTGGACGCAGCCGAAAAGCCGAAGCGTCCGTAAAACGGTTCGTCACCGATCAACAACATGGGGGATGCGCCGCACGCATCGGCAGCCGACAGCGCAGCATTCACCATCCGGGTGGCGACACCCTGGCCCTGCCAATCCTGGTCTGTCACCACAGGGCCGAGCAATATCAACGCCGCAGCGCCGCCCACCGCGCCGCGCAATTGCAACGGCCAACACTGCAACGAGCCGACAAGCGCATCGCCATCGCGCGCGACAAACGACAAGGCGGCCAATGGCGCCACATTATCGCGCAGCCGGTACGCCATGCGATTGCGCCGCGCCGGGCCAAAGCCAGCGTCGAGCAGCGCGTCGATTTCGGGAAGGTCGGCGGGAGACGCCGGCAGGATCATGATCACGGGCAGAAACTTTCGATGCAGAACGAGGCACAATGCAGTGGAACCTGGCTGGTTCCACCCATCAGCCTCATCGGCTCGTCGGGGCGATCATCTGCACGGTGTGGCCGTAGCACATGTTGCAGGCCGCAACAAGAAAATGTCCTGGCGATCAGGGCACCCGGCGCGCCAAAGTTATCATGATCGGCGCCTCGATCATCTGACCCTTCATCGCTCTCTCGCCGGCCGTCGCCGATGTCGGCGCCTGTTGGATATTCACCACATTTTCCATCCCATCAACGACATGGCCGAACACTGCATAGCCATCCTTGTCACCGACCGCCGCAGCATTGGCATCAAGCCCGGTGAGCGTGCCGAGGATGATGAAGAAGTCCCCCGCCGCTGTCCCCGGCGCACCACGCGCCGTCGAAATCGCGCCATTGTCATGCGTCAGCCCGGTCGCGTTCGTCGGCTCATGCGCGATCGCCGGCAAGATGCGCTTGGCATTGCCGCGCACTCCGAACTGCACCAGCCCCAGCGGCGCGTCGGCGCGGAACTTCAACGCGCGGTAGAACGCCGTACCATCGAGACGCTTCTGGTCGACATAGCGCAGGAAGTTGGCCGTCGAAACCGGCGCTCGCTCCTTTTCCAGCTCGAGCACGATCGGCCCGGCGCTGGTGCTCAGCCGCACTTTCACCGTCGCCGGGCGCGGTGGGGCCGGTGGTGGAACCGGCGCCGCGGCTGCTCCGGGTGGTGGCAGCGCCTCGGGCATGGCTTGCGCGAAGGCCGGCACCGCCAGCAAAAGCGTCAGGACGGCGAAGCGGCGGGCGAACATCATACACCGATTGTAGCGCGCCTCGCCCCCGAAGCAATTGACGAAGTCGGCGCCGCGCCCGACAACCATTCCGGATGGCCAAGCTGTATTTCTATTATTCGTCGATGAACGCCGGCAAATCGACGATGCTGCTCCAGGCAAGCTTCAACTACCGCGAGCGCGGCATGACGACCATGCAGTTCACCGCCGGCATCGACACGCGCACCGGCGCCGGCACCATCGCCTCGCGCATCGGCCTGTCCGCCCCCGCCACGCCGTTCGACGCCGCTATGGACCTCTACGCCATAGTCGCCGCCAGCCCCGTCGATTGCGTGCTGGTCGACGAGGCGCAGTTTCTCGGTCACACACAGGTCTGGCAACTGGCGCGCATCGCCGATGAACTCGGCATCCCGGTGCTAGCTTATGGCTTGCGCACCGATTTCTTGGGTGCGTTGTTCGAAGGCAGCCAGACGCTGCTCGCCATCGCCGACGTGCTCACCGAGATCAAGGCAGTGTGCGAATGCGGCCGCAAGGCGATCATGAACCTGCGCATCGATGCCGCAGGCAACGCCGTCGTTGCCGGCGCGCAGACCGAAATCGGCGGCAACGACCGCTATGTCGCGCTGTGCCGCCGCCACTTCACCGCCGCATTAAAGGGAGCAACCGCATGACCGACATTTACGACCAGACCGTCAAGACCATCGATGGCGAAACAGTGACGCTGGCCGATTGGCGCGGCCAGGTCCTGCTCATCGTCAACACCGCCAGCAAATGTGGTTTCACCCCGCAATATGAAGACCTTGAAGCCTTGCAACAGAAATATGCCAGCAAGGGCTTTTCGGTGCTTGGCTTCCCGTGCAACCAGTTCGGCGCTCAGGAGCCCGGCGATGAGGCCGAAATCGCCAGCTTCTGCAAGCTGACTTACAATGTGGATTTTCCGATGTTCGCCAAGGTCGATGTCAACGGCGACAAGGCACACCCGCTTTTCAGGGAACTGAAAAAGGCTGCCCCCGGCTTGCTCGGCAGCGAAGCAATCAAGTGGAACTTCACCAAGTTCCTGATCGGCCGCGACGGTAAGGTTATCGATCGCTTCGCCCCGACTACCAAGCCCGATGCGATTGCCGGCGACATTGAAAAGGCTCTCCAGCAGGGCTGACCCTGCTGGAGAGCGAATCTTCAGGCGGCCTTCTTGCGGAGGGGTGCGGCGGCGGCGGCAACGTCGATTTCCTCGTCATCCTGCGCCGAACGGGCATCGCTCAGCGCTTCGCCGAGCCCGCTTAACTTCTCGCTGGCCTTTTCGGCCCGTGGCGCGATTTTGGTAACCGCATCACCCAGGCGTGCCACGATGGCGGCAACACGCTCACCATCGGGAGTGGCGCTCTCGAGCTACTTGCGGAGCGCGGTCAGAT
>JAYUUE010000358.1:0-2784 GCA_043754785.1 Polymorphobacter sp.
CGCGCGAACGGATAATGGTCGGAGCGGAAATACCAGCCGGCTTCGGGACTGGGCTCATCGACAAGCGTGAGTCCGAGGCTGGCGGCGGCACGGCGCAGGTCGCCTTCAAGCGGGGTGCGGCCGCCGCCGATCAATTCCAACGTGGTGGCCGCCGGCAGCACGACATGGGGATCAAGGTTGATGACAGCGACGGTATTGGCCAGCGAGATCGCCGGGTGCGCGGCGTAAAAATCGCTGCCGAGCAGGCCCTTCTCCTCGGCGGTCCAGGCGGCGAACAGGACGGTGCGCGCGGGCCTTGGCGCTCGGGTGAAGGCGCGCGCCAATTCGAGCAGTTCGGCGGTGCCTGTGGCATTGTCGATGGCACCATTGCGGATCGAATCGCCGGTCGCGTCGGGGCCGTTGCGGCCATTGGCGTCCCAGTGCGCGCCAAACAGCACGGCTTCGGCCGGGTGGGTGCGGCCGGCGATGCGGCCGACAACATTGTGGCTGGTGAAGGGCGTGGCCTTTAGCGTGCCATCGGCGGACAGGCTGGCACCGGGCAAGGCGAAGGCGGCAAAGTTGGGGGCGCGGCTGCGGGTCTTGAGCGCGGCGAGATCGAGATTCGCGGCGCGCAGCAGGTCGGCGGCGACGGTCCCCGATAGCCAGCCGCTGAACAGTAGCGGCGACGGCTTGATCGGGGCAGGTGACATCGCCGGCGCCATGGTCGGCAGGGCATCGCCGCTGCCGACCTGCAACCATGGATAGCTGGCGGCGGCATCTTCGTGGATGACCAGCACGCCGGCGGCCCCGGCGCGGGCGGCGGCTTCGAACTTGCTGCCGACACGGCCGGCAACAACCATGCGGCGGCCTTCGAACCCCAGGTCGTGTCCCGCATCGAAATCCGGATCATTGGCGAGGACGACCGCGATCTTGCCCGTCATGTCGGTGTTTTTATAGGCATCGTAACCCTGTCCGACCACGCCATAGCCAGCGAAGACCAGCGGCAGGCCAGCGACACTGGTGCGGCCGGGATTGCGCAGCGCCAGCGTAGCGTCGCGGCCGAGGACGAGGGGGTGCGCGGCGCCGCCGAAGGTCAAGGTCAGGACGGCCCCCGGCGCGCGATCGAGACGGACGAGCGGCACGTCCTGGAGCCATCGGCCGCCCGAGGCGCCGGGTTGCAAGCCGGCCTTCTGCATCGCCGTCTGAAGGAAGGCGATGGTTTTGGTCTCGCCATCCTCGCCGGGGCCGCGCCCGCCGAAAGCGTCGGACGACAGGGTTTGCACATCGGCCTTGATGCGAAGCGCCGAAATCGGCGGTGGCGCAGTGGTAAGGACCAAGGCGAGGAGCAGCGACGGGATGTGCATCAAGCCCATTTGGGCCGGTTTGCCGCGGTGATGCAAGATGGGGCTTTCCCGCCAAGGCGGGCTCGCCTAATGTTCCTGCAACGTTCCTTTTGGAGATGATGGTGGCCGAAGTTGTGATTGCTGCCATCGCCGGCCTTGCCGCGGCGTTGTTGCTTGGCTGGGCGCTGTGGGCGCGGCCGCTGGCGGCGATGCGCGCCGATCGGGATGGGCTGAAGAGCGAAATCGCCGAAGCACGTGGCGAGGTGGCGCGGCAGCAACAGGAGCGTGCCGGCCACGCGGTCGAGGTCCAGGCGCTGCAAAAGCGCAATGGCGAACTGGCCGCTGCCGAGCGCCAACGTGAAGCCCTGACGGCGGAATTGAGCGCCCTGCGTGCCGGGCAGGCCGAGCGCGACCGCGCGCATGCCGCCGAAGTGGCGCGGACGGCCGAGACGTTCCAGACGCTGGCCGCCAAGGCGCTCGATGGCGCGCAGGTGAAGCTCGCGGAGCGAGCCGAGGCGTTGATGAAGCTTCAACATCAGGCAGCGGACGCCGGCCTGGAAAAGAACCGCAACCAGTTGGCGGAGCTGATCGCGCCGGTGAAGGACACTTTGGTCAAATATGAAACGCGGCTTGGCGAGGTCGAGATGGCGCGCAAAGAAGCCTATGGCAGCCTGAGCGAGCAGCTGAAGGGTGTCGTTCTGGGGCAGGAACGGGTCAGCGGTGCCGCGGCCAAGCTGGAAACCGCGCTGCGATCATCGGGCAAGGTGGCGGGGCGCTGGGGCGAGGAGCAGTGCCGCAACGTGCTCGAAGCGGCGGGGCTGGTCGAGGGCATCGATTTCGAGACGCAATGGTCGGTCGATGGTGACGATGGCGCCAAGCAGCGCCCCGATTTCAAGATCAACCTGCCCGGCGGGCGGGTGCTGGTGATCGATGTGAAGTGCTCGATCGACGCCTATGTCTCGGCGGCGGAAAGCGAAGACATGGCGGTGCGCCAAACGTTTCTGACGGCACACGCGCGCGCGGTGCGGACGCATGCCGATGGTTTGGCGAAGAAGGATTACGCCAAGGCAGTGGGCAATGCGGTGGAGTTTGTCGTGCTGTTCGTGCCGGGCGAGAATTTTCTCGGCGCAGCGCTCGAGCAGGATCGTAGCCTGATGAACGATTTTTTCAAACGACAGATCGTGCTGGCGGGTCCGGTCAACCTGGTTGCGGTGGCGCGCACCGTGGGGGCGCTGCGCGATCAGGCGCGGCTCGCCAAGGAGGCGGCGGAAATCGCCCGGCTCGGGCGCGACCTGTACGAATCGATTCGTATCATGGGCGGCAATTTCCTCGGCGTGCAGCGGGCGCTGGAAACGGCGGTCGGCAACTGGAACAAGCTGGTCGGGCAGGTAGACAGCAGGGTGATGGTACGGGCGCGGCGTTTCAAGGAGATGGGCGCGGCGACCGGGATTGATGATCTGGT
>JAYUUE010000359.1:0-2781 GCA_043754785.1 Polymorphobacter sp.
TAATGCAAGTTGTATGAACAGCCGATGAGCCGATGGCGTTGCAGCTTCACACCATCAGGTCACCATGCTAGTCGCCGCACCGCAACAAAGGCTGCCCAGGGATTTTCCGTACATGCGTGTCGCCATGATCGGTTCGGGCTATGTCGGGCTCGTTTCGGGGGCCTGCTTTGCCGATTTCGGTCATGATGTGACCTGTGTCGATGTCGATCCCAAAAAGATCGATCGCCTGAACCAGGGGATCATGCCGATCTTCGAGCCCGGCCTCGCCGAGCTTGTCACCGGCAACGCCACCGCCGGCCGCTTGAAGTTCACCACCGATTTGGTTTCTGGCATCACCGGCGCCGAGGCAATCTTCATTGCAGTCGGCACCCCGTCACGACGCGGTGATGGCCATGCCGACCTTACCTATGTCTATGCCGCCGCCAGAGAAATCGCCGCCGCGATCAACGGCTACACCGTCATTGTCACCAAATCGACCGTTCCCGTCGGCACTGGCGACGAAGTCGAGCGCGTCATCCGCCAAGCCAATCCCGATGCCGCGTTTGCCGTGGTCTCCAACCCCGAGTTCCTGCGCGAAGGCGCCGCCATCCAGGATTTTAAGCGCCCGGATCGTATCGTGGTTGGAACCGAGGACCCGCGCGCCCGCGATGTGATGACCGAGCTTTACCGTCCGCTGTTCCTCAACGAGTCGCCGATCCTGTTCACCGCGCGCCGCACGGCGGAACTGATAAAATATGCCGCCAACGCCTTTCTGGCCACCAAGATCACCTTCATCAACGAAATCGCCGACCTGTGCGAAGCCGTCGGTGCCGATGTTCAGGACGTGTCGCGCGGCATCGGGCTCGACAATCGCATCGGATCGAAATTCCTCCACGCCGGACCCGGCTATGGCGGCTCGTGCTTCCCCAAGGATACGCTGGCACTGGTCAAGACCGCGCAGGACGCAGGCACCCCGGTGCGTATCGTCGAGGCAGTCGCGGCGTCGAATGACAAGCGCAAGCGCGCCATGGCCAAGAAGGTCATCACCCTCGCCGGCGGCGATGTGCGCGGCAAGACGGTGGCGGTTCTCGGCCTTACCTTCAAGCCCAATACCGACGACATGCGCGACTCGCCGGCCATCGCCATCATCCAGGCCCTCCAGGACTCCGGCGCCACCGTCCGCGCCTTCGATCCCGAAGGCACCGAACAGGCGCAGCTGGTGCTGACCGGCGTCGAATATACCGCCAATCCCTATGAGTGCCTGACCGGCGCTGATGTCGCCGTGCTGGTAACCGAATGGGACGTTTTTCGCGCCCTCGACATGGACCGCGTCAAAGCGGTGATGAAAACCCCAGCCATCGCAGACCTGCGCAATGTCTATCGCCCCGAGGAGATGGCCCGCCGCGGGATCGCCTATGTGAGCGTCGGACGCCAAGGCGTTTGACGGCAACCGGGTGGGCCGGTTATAGGCCCGACTTCGCGGAGTCGTGGGTGAGCGGCTGAAACCAGTAGTTTGCTAAACTGCCGATCTGGGTAACTGGATCCGAGGGTTCGAATCCCTCCGACTCCGCCAATTGCCATTGAAATCATTATATTTTTGCCCTTTTTGGGCAACCAACCCATCAATCAGGCCATCAACAAATTCGCAGTTGAGTGGGCCTTTTCCCGTGAAATTTCGTTTGCGATTTTCACGCGCGATTTGCCCCGACTCACCGCCTATCACCCTATTCCATGTCGCGTCACCGCATGGAGTAGCGCGCATGTCATCCCCCAACTTGCCCCAATCGTTACCTGACGTCGGATTTATCAGGCAGGCTCAATTAGTCCCGGCCATTGTGCCTTTCAGCAACGCGACGCTGTGGCGCAAAGTCAAAGACGGGACTTTCCCCGCCCCGGTCAAACTGTCCCCTCGCGTCACCGCTTGGGACGTGCGCCAAGTGCGTAAGTGGATTGAGGCCTGCGCCGCCAATACAGGGAAAGCGGCATGAAAACTCACGTCACCTACGCCTCTACGCATACGGCCATAGCCAGTGATCGGGCATTCTTTGCGGCGCATCCGCGTCGCCGTTTCCGGGCAAGGAAGCTTTGGCTGGACGAACTCGGCTTGCCTAACAATGTCATGTTGTTCGGCCCCGGCGAGGGCGGAGAAGTCGGCGAAGTCGATCTGGTCATATTGGAACGTTTTGAAGTCGGGCGTTTTCGCTATCATTTCGTGAAGCCCTTGCGCCTGTCTGTAAACACGCGTCCAACGGCGCCCCCCCTCAAAAACAGCGTAAGCGATTGTTTATGATCGCCTATGAGCCTCTTGGCCGGGGTCATTCTTCGCGCGAAACGTGACCCCCTCAAAACGATGTGTTATCCGATTTCTACAGCAAGTTGCGGGACTTTTTGGTGGGGTCATTATTCAAAGCGTTTTCACACACCAGTTGGTCGGTACCGAAAGTCATGGCGAACCCCGGAGCTTTCATCTGGCTGGCCCACCGTATCTGCTCACCCCCCCACGTTGGATAAGGCGAGCGATCTGACATGAGGGCACGGTGTCGCGCAGGTTCGGATGGCAAGATTTTGCTTGCGCCGGGACTCGCACTTTGATCCAGAATCCTCATGGACATGGACCGTGCATCCCTCCGCGCGCTTTCGCATGACGATCTGATTTCGGTCATCCTTGCGCAGGCGGAGGTCATCGGACAGCAAGCCGCGCAGAACGCCGCGTTGACCGCAACCATCGCCCTCCTCGAAAAGCGCGTCGCCGAATTGGAAGAGAAACTGGGCAAGCCGCCCAAGACGCCGAACAATTCCTCG
>JAYUUE010000360.1:0-2779 GCA_043754785.1 Polymorphobacter sp.
GATCGGGCGCCACGGCGAAATGATAGGGCAGGCTGATGCCCAGCCCCAATTGGCGCTGCAATTTGATGCCCGGCAGCAACAGCCCGCTGGCTTGCTTCGCCTCTCCATCCGGGTGCGAAAAACTGGGAAGATAGAAGACCGGCACGCCGAGTATTTCCAAGCTGGCATTGCGATAGGACAGCCGGTGTTTGCCGCGATTATAGGTGATGCGAAGCGCCTTGACCTGCCAAAGCGGATCCTTGGGGCAGCCGTCGTTGCCGGTCACCGAACAGGGGCTATAAACGGCGCGGCGCAGGCTGAAGATCTGGTCGCTTCGCTGCCCCTCCACGGCTGCCAGCCGGCCGCCTTCATTCAGCACCAGCAGCATGTTGTCGATGGCGCCGTCGCGCAAGCTGTCGGTCAGCTCGATACGATCGCCCAACGCCTGGTTGCCCTCGGGATCGGTGGCGATGACATGGCCGACGGCGACGACGATCCCGGTGACCTGATTATATTCGATACCATCGGCAGCGAGCGTCCAGGCGTCACGGTTGAGCCGGACATTGCCCGATGCGGTGACAATCTGGCCGCGGTCATCATAGGCCATTTCATCCGCCGCAAACCCGATTGTGTCACCGGCGGCGACCGGTGCGCCGCCGTCACGCGGCATCGCCGGGGCTTCGCCAACCGGCTCGGTCGGCACCGGAACGACTTGTGCAACGGCCGCGCCGGCAACCGCAGCATAAAGGGTGGCAGTCGCCAGCAGGACAAAACGCAAGGGCAAGCGACGCTTTCGGGGGCCGGGACGCGAAGCTTGCGCTTAGCCTCCTCAAACGCCCGCGTCCACACCCGCCTAGCCATGTCCCTGACCATCTGTCACGTTTGCCCATAACGCCGCGGCGTTCTAGACGCTGTGGTATAGCTTGTAGGATATATGATGATCAAGATTGGCTTCTCCGAAATTGCCGCCGACAGCAGCGCCGCATCGGATCCCTACATCCAGGTGGTGATTGGCGGGCCGGACATGCTGCTCAGCCCGGCCGCCGTTGCCGTCGATGCGGCGAGCGGCGGCCAGCTTTCCAAGGCATTGGCGGCTGCACGCTTCGAAGGAGAGGCCGGCGCGCTTGTCGAGATCATTGCGCTGAACGGAAATGCGGCGTCCCGCGTGGTCGTTATCGGCATGGGCGCCGCCGACAAGGCCGACGCCGCCGTGTTCGAAAAGATGGGTGGCGCCATTGCCGGACGCTATCAGACGAGCGGCGAAACACGCGCTACGATCGATATGGGCGGCATAGCGTCGGCATTGCCGCTTGCCGGGGCTGCCGCCCATTTCGGTCATGGCGCCATGTTGCGCAGCTATCGCTTCGACAAATATCGCACGACAATGAAGGCCAAGGCCAAGCCGACACTCGACCAACTCGATATCACCGGTGTCGTGGGTGCCAGCGCCCACCATGCCGAACTGACGGCCATCGCGGCCGGCGTCAAGCGCACGCGCGATCTGGTAAGTGAGCCGGCCAACATCCTTTATCCGGAAAGCTTTGTTGCCAGTGCGATGGACCTTGCCGGTCTCGGTATCGAGATCACCGTGCTTGGCGAGCCGGAAATGCAGGCACTCGGCATGGGCGCTCTGCTGGGCGTCTCGCAAGGCAGCGTCCGCCCGGCGCGGCTGATGGCGATGCGCTGGAATGGCACCGGCAACCCTGATGCCAAGCCGGTGGTGCTGGTCGGCAAGGGCGTCACCTTCGATACTGGCGGCATTTCGCTGAAGCCACCTGCCGGTATGGAGGACATGAAGTGGGACATGGGCGGGGCAGGGGCGGTAACAGGCGCCATGCACGCGCTGGCAGCACGCAAGTCGAAATCGCATGTCATTGGCGTCGTTGGACTGGTGGAGAACATGCCCGATGGCAATGCCCAGCGGCCGGGTGATGTTGTTACCAGCATGAATGGCCAGACCATCGAAGTCATCAATACCGATGCCGAAGGCCGGCTGGTGCTGTGCGACGCCATCTGGTGGGCGCAGCAGCAATATGACCCGGAAATCGTCGTTGACCTTGCGACCCTGACCGGTGCCATCATTGTCAGCCTGGGCCATGAATATGGCGGCCTGTTCGCCAATGACGATGGCCTCGCCAAGCAGTTGCTCGCGGCCGGCGAAACCAGCGGCGAAAAACTGTGGCGGATGCCGCTGAACGAGACGTTCGACGGCCTCATCAATTCCGACATCGCCGACATGAAGAATGTCGGCCCGCGCGAAGGCGGCTCGATTACCGCGGCGCAGTTCATCAAGAGGTTCGTCAAGCCCGGCGTGAAATGGGCGCATCTCGATATCGCCGGCATGGTCTGGGCGGCCAAGGCCGGCGTGGTGTATGACAAGGGTGCAACGGGTTACGGCGTGCGGCTGCTCGACCGGTTCATCGCCGAAAATTACGAGGCATAAGCGGTCGTTGATCGATATCGGCTTTTACCAGCTCGCCCAGCGCCGGGTGGAGGCGGTGCTGCCGCCGCTCGTTACCCGAGCGCTCTCGGCTGGGCACCGCGTCTTGATTCGCAGCAGCGATGCTGCCGTGTTGACGACGATCGATGCGGCACTGTGGAGCCACGCGCCCGACGGCTTCATTCCGCACGGTATCGACCTGGCGATCGGCCCGGAACGCGCCGCATCGCAGCCGGTGTTGCTCACCAGGGATGCCCCGATCACCGCCAACGCTGCCGATTGCCTGGCGCAGGTGGGTGACGACCTGCCTGACGATCTGACCGGGCTGACGCGCCTGTTTTTCCTGTTCGATGCGGATAA
>JAYUUE010000361.1:0-8212 GCA_043754785.1 Polymorphobacter sp.
AGCGCGTTTTCGGCATGACCGCCGCTGATCAGCGTGGCGACGCAGGTGGTGCGCAGCTGGGCATTGCCATAGGGCGTGCGCGAGAGCCGCTCGGCTGCAGCAAGGTCGGGTTTGGCACCCGCAACGGCAAGTTGGTCTGCACTGTCCGGTCCCCGCTGCAGCGTCGCATAGGCCTTGAAGCTGGCGCGGGTCGTGGCGGTCAGCCTGACCGGGAAACGGTATGCCTCGAGCCGCCCGAGTGCGTCGCCCAAAGTGTAGATCGGGTTCTCGGGGCCGGGAAGCGAGCCGTGGCCGCCCGGCCCGGTTGTCTCCAGCGTGAAGGTTAAATAGGTCTTCTCGGCGGTGCCGACCTCGAACCAGGCGCGCTTGCCGCCCGCTAGCGTGCCGCCGCCACCGTCGAAGTTGTACGCAATCTCGGCATCGATGAGATTGCGGTGGTTGGCGAGCAGCCATGCCGGGCCGTTGGCGTCGCCGCCCGCCTCCTCATCGGCGGTGAACATGACGATGATGTCGCGGGGAGGCATGTAATGCTCGCGCTTGAGGCGGATCAGCGCTGACGCCAGCGCGGCGACGCTGTCCTTCATGTCGATGGCACCGCGACCATAGAACTCTCCGTCCTTCTCGGTCAGCACAAAGGGGTCGAACGACCAGTCCTCGCGGCGCGCCTCGACGACGTCGAGATGGCTCATGAACAGCACCGGCTTGCCACTGCTCTTACCGCGCAGACGGACGACGAGGTTGCCCTTGTTCGGCTTGTCGGCCGGCGCCAGCAGCTGCAGGTCGCCGGGCGCGAAACCCGCCGCGAGCAGGCGCTGGCGCAGCAGTTCGGCGGCGGCAGTGGAGCCTACTCCGTGCGTCGTATTGGTCTCCATCAGCGCCTTGAAGATCGCGCGCCCTTCGGCAACGTCGGCCGGCGGCGGCAGCGGCACCGGTTCAGCACCAACGGTGGATGCGGCGAGCAGCGCACTAGCTATGAGTCCAGCGCGTGTTGAAATCGTCATAACCGCCCCCCGCATGATCCGTGTTCGCATCAAGCTGCCACATAGCTGAAATTGCAAGCCCGCATTGTGCAAACTTTGGAATGGTCGGCTAGATTCTTAAATTGCGCGACGACCCAGTTGCGGACGCTCAACTAGGCTGAGACGCGTCCGGAAAGCAGCCGTTCGTTCATTCTCGAGAAGGCCCGGCTGCAAATGCTGTGGTGCCTTTCCCTTTGGCCAATCACGCCTCTCCTTAGCTGCAGAGCGGCGACATCGAGCAACCTCTCCAATCCGTCTTGTATCCGCTATTGATCGTCGATGATCGTCGTCCCCACCGCGCCGTCGCTGCATTACTTTGGGGATGCCGCGGCTTGGATTGCGGCGTTCGCTGGCGGCCGATGGACCTACCGCCACCGCCACGATGCCGTTGTCCGGCTCGAGCGGCAGACCGCACCAACCTATTTCGTCGCGCTTGCGCTCGGCGGTGCGGCCGGCGCGTGGCTATTTGGGTCGCTTAACACGATGCAGGCCAGCGTGCCGACCTTGTCGCACAGTATCGCGGGCGGCCTCGCGGGCGCGATTGCCGCTGTCGAACTGTGGAAATGGCGGCATGGGGTGCGCGGCTCGACCGGCGGGCCGTTTGTCATCCCGCTTTGCCTCGCGATCATCGTTGGCCGCTGGGGCTGCCTGTTCGCCGGGGTGGCGGACAACACTTATGGCATCCCGACCGCCGTGCCATGGGGCGTTGACCTCGGTGACGGCATCGCGCGCCACCCCGTCGAGATCTAGGGTCGTGCGGCTGGGTGGAACAGGAAAGTATCATAATGGGCGATAATTCTTTTCAAAAGTCCCATTCGGAATTAGGCTGGCGTAGTGGCCTGAGACCGCCGTTTGCGACGGCGTCGGGCGGGGAGAAGTCGTAGCGCCCGAGGAAGTTGATGTGACGCCAGGCGATCGGCGAGAGGCGAGCGATATCGGCGGGCAGCGGCGGAGTCCCTGCGGCAATGAGCTGGCGCACGGTTTCCTGCATGTAAACGGTGTTCCAGTGCACGATGGAGTTGAGGGCGAGTCCAAGGACGCCAAGCTGCTCTTCCTGCCCTTGGCGCAGCGGACTTCTGATTTCGCCGCGGTCGCCGTGATGGACGCGCCGACCGAGCTTGTGCCGCAATTCCTGCCGGTTGAGCTGAAACAATATCCGCCGCCGGAATGGACGGTCGTCGATGTAGCGCAGGATGTGCAAGGTCTTGATGATGCGCCCCAGTTCGGACAGCGCCTTGGCGAGGGTCGTCGGGCGGTCTTTGACCTGCAACATGCGCATGACGCCGGCAGCCTTGAGATGGCCGAGCTTGAGCGATCCGGCCAAGCGGATCAGATCGAGCCAGTTTTCGCGGATCAGATTGATGTTGATCCTGCCCGAGGCAATCGCATCGAACGGCCCATAGTGCGCGTGGCGGTCGATCCGCCAGAGCTTGGCACCGCCGATGTCCGCCAGGCGCGGGCTGAACTGATAGCCCAAAAGCCAGAACAGGCCGAAAATCGCATCGGAATACGCGGCGGTGTCGGTCATGATCTCCAGCGGGTCGAGCTCGGTCTCCTGTTCCAGCAGCAGCGCCAGGACGACCAGGCTGTCGCGCAAGGTACCGGGAATGACGGCGCCGGCCAGACCGCTGAACTGATTGGAGATCATGTTGTACCAGGTGACGCCGCGCTCTTGGCCGTAGTATTTGGGATTGTGACCGGCGTGAATGGCGCTCGCTGGCGCAACGAAGCGCATGCCGTCGGCGCTGGCCGCCTCGCCGGCACCCCAGTGACGAACGATATCCAGACGGCTGTGTGCGGTAACGATTGCGGCGTTGGCAGCAGCTATGGTCTCGGGCCGAATGAAGTTCTGGTTCACCCAGGACAACCGGTCGCGGCGCAGCGCCGGAAACTCCGGGCGGACGAGCGGCTCGGGACCGATGTTGCAAGCACCGCCAACGAGGGCGGCGCAAAGGCTGATGTCGAAGTGATCGACGCTGGCCTGACGCTCGCTCAGATGGGTGAAAGACTTGGCAAATCCAGTTCGTGCCATGACTTCGAGAAAGATGTCGGGCATTCCCGCCTTCGGCATGCTGGTCTGGACGGCGGCGCGAAGTGCCCGCAGACTTTCGGGTTCATCGAGCTTGTCGAGGGGCGTGATGACGATCTCGGTCTTGCCGGCGACGGTCTCGAAACGCAGGTCCGAATTGTCGGCGGCGCGGTCGGCGACATGGCGATATGCCTCGTCGAGAAGGCGGGAGAGACCGTCGATCTCCGTATCGGCTTCGAGCGATCGGCCGAGGGCGCGCGCGACCATCAATCTCGAGTTTTGCCAGGACTCGCCTTCGAGCATCCCGCGCCGGGGATCGCCGTATCGGATGCCGGGCTTGGCGAACAAATCACGGCGCTTGATCGCAAGACGCCACGCATCGATCAGCGCAAACACATAGGCTTTGGGGTCGAGAACTTTGCCTTCACGATCCAGGACATGTTGTCGCCACGCCTTCGGGACCGCGGCGGTCGGCGCGTCGCGCATTTTATTGAGAGACGACCAGTCGTCGACGCCCTTGAGGAAGCTGATCGCGGCCTTGACATTTTTGCCGCCCGGCGCGGCGTCGGTCTCGATGCGGGTGACAATTTCGCGGAACAATCGCCGGGCGCCCCGCCATTTTGCCCGCAGTTGATCATAGGACTTGGTCTCGGCGGGCCGAGCGATTGCCTCCACCTTCGACATGGCAGCCTCGATGTCAGGACGGGGCACCTGCTCGAAAAGCATGTCTCGCCATTCATCGAGCGGCAGGGCATCGTCGGTCAGAACCAGCAGGCCCATCGCATGCAGCAGCATCGCTGCGCCATCGAGATCGCGCAGACTGCGCAGACGGTCCTGCCTGTCGGCGGCTTCGGCGCCCTTGACCATGTCCGAGAGCAGCGCCTCGGCCAGTTCGGCGGCGTCGTCCTGGGCTGCGGCTTCGAGCGTGTGGAAGAGCGCCGCGACGGTCGCGGTCCGCCGCGGCTCCTGAAGCACGGCGATGGCCGAAGGCTTGCCAACCCGCGCCACCCGCGCGAGCCGCTCAAGGGTTGCGGCGGGAACGCCCCGTGGCGGCGCCGGCCGCAGATTGAAGGCCCGGACCGCATCGAGCCGGTCGAGATGGCGGTAGAGTTCGCTCGACATGCGCCTGCTGGGAACGGTCCGCAGCGCATCGAGGGCGGCGAACGTCGAGGTGTCGCCTTCATCAAACAGCGCGGCGATTCGCACGCGCTGGTCATCGCTCAGGCTGGCGACCAGATGCCGCCAAAGCCTCGTGCGCGCACGATCGCGGATTCTGCCAACCAGTCGCTCGAGCACCGTTACGCCCGGCAACAACACCTTATTGGCGATCAGCCATGCCGCAGCGCGATCGATCAGCGGGCCGGGCCGATCGTCACCGCTCCAGCACAGGGCGTAGAGCCATCGGGTCAGCCGGAAGCGCGCCACACCGTTGTCGCCAAAGTCCGTGAAACCGCAATGTGTCCGGATAAGCGTGAGGTGGCGGATGCGACTGCTCCCGTCGAAATAGGCATGGGTGCCGGTTACGGGCTCAAGGTCGAGCTGTGTGGTCAGGGTCGTCAACACCGACGCCGGGATCTCGGCGGCCGACACGGGGAATGCTCCCAGAAAGCGGACGCTGGTCAGCATCACGGCAAAGCCGAGCCGATTATGGTCGCCACGCAGCGTTCCAATGAGATCGCGGTCGGTCTGGTCCAGATGAAAATATCGCGCGAGTTGGTCGGCCAAGGGCTCGCCGTCGAATCGGGCGAAGCCCTGCCGCTGGGCGTCAGTGAGGTGACGGGTCGGCATGTCGTGCGAAACTTTCAACTTATGCGAAGGGGACAACCTGTGCCGAAATGCAACGCTAATATCTTCGCAAAATATATGTGCGAAACAAAAGCCTTTTGCAGTAACTTTCGCACGACACTCGGGGCCGTCGCATGAAGATTGGCTATGCGCGTGTTTCCACCGAGGACCAGCACCTCGAAATCCAGTGCGGCAGGCTCTCGCAAGCCGGCTGCGAAATGCTGTTCGAGGAAAAGATATCGGGGGCCGCTCGCGGCCGTCCTGAACTCGAAAAGCTGATGGGGCATCTGCGCAAGGACGATGTTCTGGTCGTCACCCGTCTCGATCGCTTGGCGCGATCCACGATCGATCTTCTGCACATTGCGGAGCGGATCAAGGAAAAGCAGGCGGGATTACAATCGCTTGATGAACCCTGGGCCGACACCACATCCCCGTCCGGCATGATGATCATGACCGTCTTCGCCGGCATCGCCCAATTCGAGCGGTCCCTGATCCTGAAGCGGACCGACGAGGGTCGAAAGGCGGCAATGTCGCGTGGCGTGGCCTTCGGGCGTCCAAGGAAAATGCGCCCCGATCAGGCCGAACTCGCCCGCCAGCTCGTCCTCGAAGGCAAATCCATCAGCGCTGTCGCCAGGACCTTCAACGTCCATCCGGCAACCATCTATCGCTGCATCGAGCCAAACAGTTCCTTATGACACTTTTCTGTTCCGCTCAGCCGTACGACCCTTCTTCACGTTGTTTGATTTCGCCTTTGCCTGGGTCGATCCGCCGACCAACAGCTTTGTCTCGCGCTTTGCGCCGGCATCGGTGATGACCATGATGATGAGCATCAATCTGATGGTTTCGAACGGGGTGCCTAATTTGACCGTGGGCTGGCTGGGGCGGTTTTACGAGCCGATGGGGCCGGCGGGGTTCTGGTGGCTAAACGCCGCCCTTGCCGGGGTCGGCGGGATGCTGGCGCTGGTGCTGCGGCCGATTATCGCACGACTGCTGTGCGCGCATCCGGAAGGCCGCCTCGAGCCGGCGGCGAGCACAGCCTTTTAGACGCTGGCCAGTTGTTTTGTCGCGGTCCCCCTGCGGACAGTTCAGCGACTGCCGAACCCCGGCGGTTCACCCGGAAAGTGTTAGCGCAGCCACTTTCCCAGCGACGAGGCCGCAACCAAGCTGCTCTATCTGATCTTGAACCGATCCGAGAAAGAGTTGAAAATGCCACCTCGTGAGTGGTCCATGGCAAAAGCATAGTTCGCCGTCATCTTCGGAGATCGCTTCATCCGGGCCATGGCGGCGTAATGTTCAACCGCCCGTCCACACACGGAAATCCTGACAGTCCGGAAATCTCGATCGAGCCCCTGAAAATTAAGCAGGCTCATATCCCAGCATCGCCTTCACCTCGAGGAACTCCGCGAACCCATAGTCGCCCCATTCTCGGCCATTGCCACTCATTTTATAACCGCCGAACGGTGCCAAGCTATCACCGCCGACACCATTGAAGCCCACTCTGCCAGCGCGCAATTGCGCGGCCACCTCACGGATCACGGTGATGTCGCCGCCCCAGATATACGCTGCCAAACCATAATCCGTGTCATTTGCGATTTCGATCGCTTGTGCGGTCGAGTTATACCCAAGGACAGAAAGAACTGGGCCGAATATCTCTTCCCGCGCGATCGTCATGCTGTTTTCCACATGCGCAAATATCGTCGGCTTGACATAATAGCCGCAGTGGAGCCCTTCAGGCAGCCCAAGCCCGCCGGTAATCAGTGTTGCCCCCTCGGCCACACCGGCGGCAATCAAATCCTGTATACGGGTCCACTGCCTCGATGACACTACCGGCCCCATATCGACGGTCGCGAGTGGATCGCCGACAACAAGTGCCTCGGCTGCAGCTTTCGCGATCTTGCTTGCCTCGTCCATGCGCGCTTCTGGCACGAGCAACCGCGTCGGCGCGTTGCATGATTGCCCCGAATTTCCCATGATATGGCGCACAACTGCTGTAACGGCCTTGGGGAAGTCCGCATCGTCAAGAACGATCACCGGCGATTTGCCCCCGAGTTCCTGCGCGACGCGCTTGACCGTCGGGGCTGCCGCCGTTGCGATTGCCACACCTGCCCTCGTCGATCCCATGAAGGAAACCATATCGACCTGCGGGTGGGAGGCGATCGCGTGGCCCGCGCCCGGACCATCGCCATTCACGAGATTGAACACCCCCGCGGGTACACCGGCCGCATGCAAAACCTCGGCAAAGATGACCGCGGAAAAGGGTGCGATCTCCGAAGGCTTGAGGATGATTGTGCAACCGGTCGCCAGTGCCGGTGCCACCTTGCAGGCAATCTGGTTCAGCGGCCAGTTCCAAGGCGTGATCAGTCCGCAGACGCCGATTGGTTCCTTGACGATCATGGTCGAGCCGCGGGGCTCGGCGAACGCAAAGTCGCGCAACACGGTGATCGCCGCTTTGATATGGTTCAGGCCGCTGCCAGCTTGCGATGCGTGCGACATCATTGCGGGGGCGCCCATTTCCTCGGTGACTGCATCCGCAATATCACCGCGGCGCCGCTCATATTCGGCAGCAATGTTTTCAAGGAGGGCGATCCGGTCCGCCCGCGTTGATTGCGACCATGATCGGAAAGCGTGGCGTGCCGCCAGCGCTGCCCGATCCACGTCCAACGACGAAGCAAGCGAAATCCGGCCGGCGATCTGCTCGTTGGCGGGATTGATGACATCAAGGATGCTTTCCTGCGCCGGTTCAACCCATGTGCCACCGATGTAAAAATTCAGATATTCGCGCAACGAAAATCTCCCCTTGGAATGCAGGCGGTGCCCGTCGCTTCACTCTGAAGCGGCGCGCACACCGTCATCACACCCGTCTGGTAAAACACGCTCCGTCGTGGATTGGCAACTGGCCGCCTTGAGGCTGCGACGATGAAATCGTGGCAATTTTTCGAGAAACTATAGGTTGTGCGGCGAGCGGCGGTATAGTCCGGCGATTGGGGAGCTTCAACGATGTTCAAATTGATGCTTCTGGTAATAGGCCTCGCCGTTGCGGCGCCCGCCTGCGCGACCCCGGTAAGCGCAATCGCTGACGATTATCTTGCGGCTCTACTGGTCCGCTATCCCGAACAGTCGCAGCAGAACGGCCTGGCCACACCAGCTGCCGATCGATTCTATGATGCCACCCCTGCGGCGCTCTCAGCCTGGCAACGGCGCGAAGACGGCTGGCGTGCTGCGCTTGACCAGGTCGATGTCGACAAGCTTGCTGGCGCCGATCGCATTACATACGGCTTTCTGCGCCAGGACCTAGACAATTCAGTACGCTCACGCATCTGCCGCCAGGAGCTGTGGCCGGTCGAACAGATGAGCGGCTGGGCGGCGGTTTACCCCGATC
>JAYUUE010000362.1:0-8174 GCA_043754785.1 Polymorphobacter sp.
GTTCATCGGTCTGGACGGCGAAGTCGATGGCATGGTCCACATGTCGGACATTGCCTGGGGCCTGACCGGCGAACAGGCATTGGCACGCCACCACAAGGGCGAGCGCGTGACCGCCGTTGTGCTCGAAGTCGATATCGAAAAGGAACGCATCAGCCTCGGCATTAAGCAGCTTGATGAAAGCCAGGGCCCGCGCGTCATCGCCAGTACCGAAGGGGCTGCCGCCAACGACAGCCTGAAGAAGAACGACATCATCACCACCACGGTCATCGCCTCGCGCGATGGCGGGATCGATGTCCAGGTCGGTGATGACGGTCCGATCATCTTCATCAAACGCGGCGACCTCAGCCGTGACCGCGATGAACAAAAGGCCGAACGCTTCCAGCCGGGCCAGAAGGTCGATGCAATGATCATTGGCTTTGAAAAGGGTCGCAAGCCGATGCTGAGCATCAAGACGATGCAGATCAGCGAAGAAAAAGCTGCGGTTGCTCAGTACGGCACGTCCGATTCGGGCGCGACGCTGGGCAATATCCTGGGGGCCGCCTTCAACAAGGCCAAGGAAGACGCCGACAAGTCCTGATGTCAGGGCGACACCCAGCATCTTCGCCCGACTCGGGACCGAAATGATCGGCGCCCGGTTGCAATCTGCAACCGGGCGGCGATGCTTTTATAACGGCGACCGGTAACTTTATGGTCACAAATGCACATAGCGTCTGATTTCGGGCAATCGCGCAATCGAATCAGTGGCAAGCGGCTTGACCGTGACCGAAACCGGGGCCATCGTTTTGTGTCTTCGGGGGGCCAAGACATGAATTGGGGCGCGAACGACCGGTCGCAAAAAAACAGGAAGAGCCTATGATCAGGTCTGAACTTGTGACGAAGGTGGCGGAATCGAATCCGCATCTGACGTTGCGCGACGTGGAAGCGATTGTGGCGGTCATATTCGATTCGATAACCGCCGCGCTCAGCGAAGGCCGCCGAGTCGAGCTGCGTGGTTTCGGCGCCTTTTCGATCCGCGACCGCGAGGCCCGCACCGGCCGCAATCCCCGCACCGGCACCGCCGTGAAGGTCGATGCCAAGCGTGTGCCCTATTTCAAGCCCGGCAAGGAATTGCGCGAACGACTCAACAACGCCTAAGGCGTTCAGCCTGTGTGGACGTGGCGGAACTGGTAGACGCAGCGGACTTAAAATCCGCTTCCCGAACGGGAGTGCGGGTTCGATTCCCGCCGTCCGCACCACAAACTTAACGCCTCCCCCCGCACGGGGTGCGACTCGCGCCTCCCGGCGCAGCGGGTGGGGTCAACCCCAACGCCGAAACCAGCCCCCACCTTGTAACACCCTCGCCCGTTGCCGATGTTGGCCAGACATGATTGCGGCCGCATTTCGCATCGTTGTCGCATTGCCCCCAAGGTGATGGACCGCACGCCAGCAACGCGCTATGTGATCCAAAGACTGGGCCCCCCAGACTGAAACAGGACGAGACCAATGTCTGACGGGAGTTCGTGGATAGAAATCGTGTTGCTCGCCATGCTGGCGGCGTTCATCGGCCTGCGCCTCGTCAGCGTGCTTGGCAAACGCACCGGGCATGAACGCGCTGGCGGTGATGCCTTTCGTCCGGGAGCGGCGCAAATTACCGCGCCAAGCCCGCGGTCCACTGCGAAAATGCCGGGTGTCGTCACCGTGCCGACCGGCACTGACGGCAAGTTGGCGCCGGCATTGCAAACGATCGTCGACGCCGATCCCGACTTCAACCCGGAACGCTTCGTCACGGGCGCGCGCAGCGCCTATGGCATGATATTGGCGGCATTCTGGTCGGCAGATGCTCGCGCCCTCGAAGGCCTTGTTTCGGACGAGGTCAACGACAATTTCACCAGCGCCATTGCCGAACGCGACGGTGCCCGCCTCGCCAATAGCCTCGACGGAATCGATTCGGCCGCTATCACCGACGCCGAGATGATCGGCCAGATGGCCGAAGTGACGGTGCGCTTCAACGCGCGCGTCACCATCGACGGCGTCGCCACCACGACGACCGACGTCTGGAGTTTCAGTCGCCACATCGGCAGCCACGAGCCGGCATGGCTGCTCATCGCCACCGACGACGACACGCCGGGCGACGGCAACCTCGACTCCTGATCCAGGGTTTCGGCGCGTGAGGCTGCGCGCCGCCCTGTTGCTTGCGCTGTCAGTGGCCGGATGCGCCGCGCCAAGGCCTGCCACGACTCCAGTTTCGCCCGCTGCCCCCCCAGCGCCGCTTGCGCGCGCTGCCGATCTGCCCGTCGTCGGTCGGCCCGTCGTCGCGCTGCCCGGTGCCGTTGCGGCGCTTGCCGCCTTTCACCGCTCCTGCCCGGCGCTGCTCGAGCGCGACGATCGCAGCGGCCTGACTCGGCGCGATGACTGGTCTGCCGCCTGCGCCGCCGCATCGACGGCGACCGATGCCGCCACCTTCTTCGTTACGCAGTTCACTGCAGTCAGCATCGGCACTGCGCCCGGCTTCGCCACCGGCTATTTCGAGCCCGAAATTGCCGGCAGTCGTACCGCCGCACCGGGCTTTGCCGTTCCGCTCTATCGCCGCCCTCCCGACCTGATCGAGGTTGACCTTGGCGCCTTCGCCGGGGACCTCAAAGGCCGCAAACTGCGCGGACGCATCGAACATCATGCGCTGGTTCCCTACCTTGCCCGCGCCGACATCATGGCTGGCGCATTGGCGGGCAAAAACCTCGAACTGGCATTCGCCGCCGACCCGTACGAAGCCTTTTTCCTCGAAATTCAGGGCTCGGGCCGGCTCAAGCTGCCGGACGGCAGCACCATGCGCATCGGTTACGACAGCCAGAATGGCCGCGATTATGTCGCCATCGGCAAGGTGCTGCGCGATCAGAACGAGCTGCCCAAAGGCGGCGTCAGCATGGACGCGATCCTCGCCTGGCTACGCGCCAACCCGGCCAAGGCGCCCGCCATCCTTGCCGCCAACCCTAGCGCGGTATTTTTTCGCGAAATACTCGGCGGCAACACCGATTCTGGCCCGATCGGCGCCTTGGGCGTGGCCGTCACACCGCGCGTATCGGTTGCCGTCGATCCGGCCTTCATCCCGCTCGGCGCGCCGATGCAGGTCGTCACCACCCTTTCCAACCACCGTCCACTGGCGGCGCTGATGGTGGCACAGGACACCGGCGGCGCCATCAAGGGCGCCAATCGCATCGACCTGTTCATGGGCGCCGGAAGCGCCGCCCGCGCCGACGCCGGCGCACAGGCCAGTCCGGCGCAGATTGCCGTACTGCTGCCAAACGTCGCCGCTGCCCGCCTGCTGGCTCGCTGACATGGTTCGCCATCTGACCGCCGCCGAAACTGCGCTATGGAAACGCGTCGCGGCAACGGTTCGACGCCTGCCCGGCTCGCCGAAAATCGCGGTGTCCCCGCTCAATACCCCGCCAGTACCCTCACCCGGCCCGCCAAAGACCCCGCGACTGCGCCGCAGCACTCCCGTCGCACTCCCACCATCACCCCCAAAACACCCACTCATTCCCGTCGCATCCGCGACTCTGGATGGCAGCTGGGACCAGCGCCTGCGCCGCGGCCAGGTCAGCCCCGATCGGGTCATCGATCTCCACGGCTATACGCTTGCCGACGCCCATGCCGTGCTCGCTGCCGCCCTCGACGACGCCGTTGCCGATGGCGCCCGCGTCGTGCTGGTCATCACTGGCAAGGGCCGCAGCGACCGCCCTTCACGGATCAAGGCCGAACTGGCCGACTGGCTGAACGCCGCAGGCCACCGCAGCCGGATTGCGGCACTGCGGCCCGCGCACCCGCGCCATGGCGGCGGGGGCGCGCACTATCTTATCTTGCGGCGGACAGCGCCGGGGCATTTGCGCTAAAAGCCTTCCAAGGGAGTGGCTGCATGTCTGAAGAAACTGTAATCGTTGAAATCGAAGCCGGCATCGCGGTCGTCACCATGAACCGGCCTGGCGCCATGAATGCGCTGTCACGCCAGTTGCGTGCCGATCTTGCCGCCGCCATGCGCACGTTGGAGGCCGACGGCCAGGTCCGCGTCGTTATCCTCACCGGCGCCGGCGACCGCGCCTTCACGGCGGGGCTCGATCTCAAGGAAATCGGCGAACAGGGTCTTGCCGCCGCCAACGCCGAAGGGCCCGACGAAAACCCGGTCAAGGCCATCGAACAGCTGACCAAACCCTGCATCGGTGCCATCAATGGCGTGGCCATCACCGGCGGCTTTGAAGTCGCGCTGGCCTGCGACGTGCTCATCGCCTCAACCCAAGCGCGCTTTGCCGATACCCATGCGCGGGTCGGCATCATGCCCGGTTGGGGCCTTTCGCAAAAGCTGTCGCGGCTTATCGGGCCGTATCGCGCCCGCGAATTGTCGCTGACCGGCAACTTCCTCGATGCGACGACGGCATGTGCCTGGGGGTTGGTTAACCGCGTCGTCGCCCCGGACGAACTGCTGCCCGCCGCCAAACGCCTTGCCGCCGACATGGCGACAATCGACCCCGCTTTCAGCGCCGCATACAAGCGGCTGATCGCCGACGGTTACGCCGCCACCTTTGCCGACGGCATGGCGATCGAAAGCGAGCGCTCGGTCGCCGCCAATTCGCAAGTGTCTGCTGCCGCCGTCGCTACCGCCCGCACCGCCGTCCAGGCGCGCGGCCGCAGCCAGTAAGGAGCGCCGCGCATGACCACCCCCTTCCCCGGCTATGACCGCGAGACGCTCGACAATCGTCTGGTCAACCCCGAGGTCACCGCCGACGAATCGATCCTCGACGTCTATGCCGAACTGCGCGCCAATGATCCGGTACACTGGTCCCAACCAACTGGCTTCCGGCCGTTCTGGGCGATTACCCGCCACGCCGACATCACCGCCGTTGCCAAGGCCAACAGCGTCTTCGTCAACCGCTTTCGCACTTACCTGAGCCCCGTCGAGGCCGAGGAATGGACGTTGGCGACGTCTGGCGATTCGCATCTGTTCCGCACGCTTGTCGATATCGATGACCCCCAGCACATGAAGCTGCGCCGCCTGACCAATACCTGGTTCATGCCCGCCAACCTCAAGAAGCTCGAACCCGAAATCGCCGCCATCGCCCGCGCCCACGTCGATCACATGGCTTCGCTCGGCGGTGTCTGCGATTTCGTGGGCGAGGTCGCGCTCTGGTATCCGCTGCGAGTCATCATGCGCATCCTCGGCTTGCCGCCCGAGGATGAAGGCAAGATGCTGCAAATGAGCCAGGAAATCTTCGGCCCGCAAGATCCCGACGTCATGGCACGGTCGAAACTGCTGACCACCGATACCGGCGTCCATATCCCCGGCACCGGCAATGCCCAGGTCGATCTGTTCGCGCTGGTCCAGCAGTTCTTCGCCTATTTCGGCGCCGTGACCGAAGACCGCCGCGCCATGCCGCGCGATGATCTGTCGAGCGTCATCGCCAATGGCACCATCGATGGCGAGCCGATCGGCCAGATGGAGGCCATAAGCTACTACGCCATCGTCGCCACCGCCGGCCACGACACCACCAGCTCCACAGCCTCTGGCGGGCTTTTGCAACTGATCCGCAATCCCGGCGAGCTCGCCAAGCTCAAGGCCGATCCATCACTCATCCCCGGCGCCGTCGAGGAGATGATCCGCTGGTGCACCCCGGTGAAGCATTTCATGCGAACGGCAACGCAAGACACCAAAATCGGCGGCAAGACCATCAAGGCGGGGGATGGCGTGGCGCTGTTCTATTGGTCGGGCAACCGCGACGAAGCGGTGTTCGAAAATGCCGACACATTCCGCGTCGACCGTCTCCACAACCCGCAGACCGCCTTCGGCAACGGCGTTCATCTGTGTCTCGGTCTCCACCTGGCCCGCATGGAACTCCGCGCGCTGTTCACCGAATTGTTGCCGCGCCTTGAAAGCATCGAACTGGCGGGCGAACCCAAAAACTCCATCGCCAACTTCGTCTCGGGCCTCAAAACCTTGCCGATCAAATACACGCTGCGATGAAGGACGATCCGCGCCGGCGTGATATCGCCGCTTATCCCTGGTCGGTCAGCATGGAAACGCGCTTCGCCGACATGGACGTCAATCGCCACCTCAACAATGTCGCCATCACGCGATTTTTCGAAGAAACCCGCATCCGCTTCAACTGGAGCCTGTTGACGCGCAGCGAGCGCGCCGAACGCCCGCGCTATCTCGTCGCCCATGTCGCGGTCGATTACCTTGGCGAAGGCAGCTATCCGGCGCCGCTGACGATGACCTATGCGGTGGGCAACATTGGCCGCAGCAGCTTTCGGTGCCAGATGGCGATGTTCCAGACGGGGGCGTGCATCGCGCTTTGCGATTCGGTTCTCGTCCACCGCGGCGCGGCTGGCCCGGCGCCGTTGCCCGATGATCTGCGCGCACGGCTTGAGGCATTTGCGCTGACGGGGTAAAGCCCGCCTCCCTTTGGAGATGAACATGACCGATACACCTTCGACCTTGACGCTCAGCCTTGATTCGGGCGGCGACGTCGTCATCAAGCTGCGCCCCGACCTCGCCCCCGGCCATGTTGAGCGCATCGCCAGCCTCGCCAACGAAGGATTCTACGACGGCGTCATCTTCCACCGCGTCATTGCCGGCTTCATGGCGCAAGGCGGTGACCCGACCGGCACCGGCATGGGCGGATCAAAACAAAAGGACATCAAGGCCGAATTCTCGGATGCGCATCATGCGCGCGGCGTCTGCTCGATGGCGCGCTCATCGAGCCCGGACAGCGCCAACAGCCAATTCTTCATCTGCCTCGCCGATTCGGCCTTCCTCGATGGCAAATACACTGTCTGGGGCGAAGTGACTTCAGGCATGGAGCATGTCGATGCGCTGCCCAAAGGTGAGCCACCACGCACACCGGGCAAGATCGTCAAGGCCATCGCCGCCTGATCGGCCGGGCGTGACGGCGCTGACCCCGGCCGATACTGCCCTGCTCGGCCGCGCATTTGCACAGGTCAAGGCGGGCGAAAACACCGCCGCCGATGCAACCCTCGCCGACTTGTCGCTGGCCGCGCGCGGCCACCCCGACGCCCTGATGGTTACGGCACTGGCGCGCAAGGCAACCGGCGACATGCCGGCGGCGCTGCGTCTGTTCAAGGCAGCGACGCACTCCGCGCCGAAACACCCGGCGATCTGGAACAGCTATGCCAATTGCCTCGACGAACTTGGCGACCATGACGCGGCGATTGTTGCCTATCGCCGGGCACTGGCGATCGATCCGCAAGCATCCGCTTCATGGATCAATCTGGCGCTCGCAGCGGTTGCGGCCAAGCGGTGGGACGATGCCGCAGCGGCGGCGACGCGAGCGCTCGCGCTCGTGCCTACTGATCGCCGCGCGCTGACCGCAGCGGCGATGGTCGCTGAAGGTCGGGGAGACTTAAATGAAGCCGTTGTTGCTTACAGCGGTGCGCTCGCAGTAGCGCCAGGCGACGCCGTTGTCCGGCATAATCTCGCTGCTGTCTTGCGCCGCCAAGGCCTAATCGAAGCTGCTCTGGCGCTGGTCGGGCCGGATGCGCCGGTTCAATCGCGACTGTTGCGCGCAAATCTGCTGGCAGACACGGGTGAGTTCAACGCGGCAATCGACACTTATCATTCGGTTCTATCCGTTCGCCCCGCCGATCTGCCAACGCTGGCAGCGCTTGCCGAATTGCTGCCGCAGCTGGGCCAGGCCGATGCTGCGCTGACAGCTTATCACGCAGCACTGGCATCGGCTGCTGCGCCGGACTTGTGGCGTGCCGCAATCGGTGCCGCCAAAGGTATCGGCGCCCATGCGACAGCGCTGGCATGGGCGCGCCGCGCAGAAGCCGCGCATGGCCACCATAGCGACTGGACCCTCGCTGCCGTCGACGCCTTGTCGCGGCTGGGGAACGATGCCGCGGCACTGGCGCTCGCGCATCCGCTTGCGGCCGACGCACCATCGGCGGCGGCCGAGACGATGCTCGCCTGGTTGCTGCTAAAGGCCGGCGATGCGGGCGCAGCAGAACCCCATGCACTGGCGGCGTCGCGCCTTCAACCGCTTGGCCAGACACCTTGGGCGCTGTTGACCCTGATCTGGCGGTTGCTAAGAGACCAGCGCGAGGCATGGCTGGCCGACTATGATCGCCTGGTGATCGCCAGCGAAATCATGCCGCCGCCGGGGTGGTCGAGCCTGGCCGGTTTTCTTGGC
>JAYUUE010000363.1:0-2753 GCA_043754785.1 Polymorphobacter sp.
CCGGCCCTACGACAAAAACCCCATAGCGAAGACCCTGCGGGCCGCGGGTTCCTGCATTGGAGGATTTCGTACGCCAAGTAGCGCCCGAAATCCTTCACACAAGCGGGCATTCCGAAGCCGCATGGCTACCGACGGGCAGTGGGTCGGTTGCGGACATTAATCTCTGACCCGAACAGTGCCGTCTCCCCACCCCCGACCCCTCCCGCAAGCGGGAGGGGGGCAGAAGGCGGTGGGTTGTGCGACACTGCGGCCATGACCATTCCCCTGCTGTATGAGCATCCGCTCTCGCCCTATGCCCAGAAGAACAAGATCGCGTTGCGCGAGAAGGGCGTGGCGTTCGATGTGGTGACGCCTGATGGGATGGGGAGTGGCGGTGGCGGCGGGCCGTGGCTGGCGGCCAATCCGCGTGCCGAAGTGCCGGCTTTGGTCGATGGCGAGACGGCGGTGTTCGATTCAACGATCATCCAGGATTATATCGAGGAGCGTTGGCCGTTGCCGGCGCTGTTGCCGGTGGGGGCGGCGGCGCGGGCCCGGGTGCGGATGATCGAGGAGATCATGGACACGCAATATGAAGCGACGACGTGGGGGATGATGGAGGTGCTGGTGTTCCAGCGCGTCCCCGGTGCCGCCGGCGAGGCGCTGCTGGCGCGGGCGCGGGCGCAGGTGGCGGCGCTCAACGGCTGGCTCGAGGGGCAATTGGGGACCGCGGATTGGTTCAACGGGGCGGATTTTGGCTGGGGCGACATTGCCGTAGTGCCGTTCGTGCTGGGCGCGGTCGGTTTCGGGGCGCCGCCGGCGGCGGGGAGCCTATTGGCGGCGTGGCTGGCGCGGTGTTTGCTGCGGGTATCGGTGGCTGAAACGGCGGCGGAAGCCGAAGCAGTGGCGGGACTCGTCGCGAAAATGGTGCCGGCGATGGTCGCATCGGGGGTGTTTCAGCGAGAATATCGCGACCATCGGCTCGAATGGATGCTGCGGTCCGGTGGATTGCAGGTGGTTTCCGACGGGCTGGCAGCGGGGACGATCCGGTTTTCAGCCGAGGTCGGCGGGTAGGGGCGGGCTGGTTCGGGCGCGGCCAAGCCGCTATGGCAGGCCAATGTCCTCGCCTGCCGCCATTACCGTTGCCGCACTTTATTGTTTCACGCGCTTTCCCGATTGCGCGGCGTTGCGGATGCCGCTGCTCGGCCTTGCCCGACATCATGGTCTGCGCGGCACCATCTTGCTGGCGCCCGAGGGGATCAACGGCACCATTGCCGGCTTTGGCGATGGCATAGCGGCGGCGCTGGAGGTCATTCGCGCGCTGCCCGGTTGTGCCGATATGGAGGTCAAGCTGTCATCGGCAACCGCGATGCCGTTTCATCGCATGAAGGTCCGGGTGAAGGCCGAGATCGTCACCATGGGCGAGCCGGACGTCGATGGCACACGCGCCGGGACCTATGTGGCACCGGCAGACTGGCAGGCACTGATCGATGACCCGGCGACGATCGTCATCGATACGCGCAATGATTACGAAGTCGGGCTGGGCAGCTTTGCCGGCGCGATCAACCCGCAAATCGCCAGCTTCCGGGATTTTCCCGGGTGGTTTCGCGCCAATCGCGAGGCGTTGTTTGCCGGCCGCACGGGCGCATCGGTGGCGATGTTTTGCACCGGCGGTATCCGCTGTGAAAAGGCGACGGCATTCCTTAGATCCGAGGGCATCGAGGCGGTGTTCCACCTTCGCGGCGGCATCCTGAAATATCTTGAATCCGTGTCCGCCAAGGCCAGCCAATGGCAGGGCGAATGCTTTGTTTTCGACGAGCGCGTCAGCCTGACCCATGGCCTTGCCGAGGGCACCCACAGCCTGTGCCGCGCCTGCCGCCTGCCGATCAGCGCCGCAGATCGCGCCTCGCCGCTGTATATCGAGGGTGTCGCCTGCCCGGCGTGCACCGACCGACGCGGCGACAAACAGCGCGCAGGGTATGCGGAACGACACCGCCAGGCGGCAATGGCCGCGGCGCGCGGCGAAAGTCACATCGGCGGACCTTCGCCGTTTTCCGAAAAGCTGTAAGGCAGAGTTTACAGTTTGTTGAGGTGTTGCGGCGCAGCGTCCAAGGATGGGACGGTTGGCACAGATTGCGCATCGAGCGAAGGACAGCTTGGGGGCGTTGCTTGGTTTAGGATGTTTGTGATGTTCAGATTTGGTGCGTTGACGGCGTTGCTGGTGAGTATCGCGGCACCGGCGTCTGCGGTGACTTACGATGTATTCACAACTTTCAACGGCACCCAGGGTGCCGGCAATTTCAGCTATGGCAGCGTTGACGACGCGGTGACCGCCGGCACCTTGTTCGGCGCCAACACCAATTGTTTCATCTCGGGGTCGGTGTGCTTGCAGGCAGCACCCAATTTCGATGTGCCCGTCGCTACCAAATCGTCGGCGACGTCATTCCAATATGGCAGCGTCAATGTGCCGACCGATCGCCTGCTGCTGCACCCTGGCCCCAGCGCGGCCAATGGCGGCGTGTTCATCACCTTTACCGCGCCGATCAGCGGCATGTACAATTTTACTGCGTCGTTCAGCGTGCAGGATATCCATCCCACCGGCACAACGGTGATCTTCCGCTAGCAGGCCGGCGCCAACCCGGCGACATTCTTTGGCGGCGCATCGCTGAATGGCGGCAGCCCGACCTTCAGCTATTCGGGGACGACCTTTTTGGGCGCCGGCGATGTGTTGAGCACCGTCATCAATCGCGATGGCAACTATGGCAGCGATTCAACCG
>JAYUUE010000364.1:0-2735 GCA_043754785.1 Polymorphobacter sp.
GTATCGACAACGACGATTTCGGTTCCGGCCTTGGTGAAATCCACCCCCGGATTCAGCGCCGCCAACAGCGCCTCGTCCATGTGCGACCGTTCAGCGAGCGATTCCCGGACCGACATCCAGGTCATGCTCGGTCGCTCCGCCATCGCGGCGTAATCTCCCGGCGTCACCGGCGCAGCAAACGGCCCCGCCACATCCTCGGGCGCGATCACATAGCCACGGACAACCGGCGCCTGAGTCCCCGCCACCAGCCGTTCCCATGTCGCTGCGTCAAGCGCACCATTGGCCGGCAATCCTTCCGACTCCTGAAATGCTGCAACCGCCCGCCGCAAATTGCTGCCGGTGGCGCCGTCGATCACCCCCGGCGAGAATTGCCGCCGGTCGAGCAGCACCTGCGCCCGCACCAATTGCCGCTTCAGCGCGCCGCGGTCGCCGGCGGTCGCCGCGCCCTGTGTGTTGATTGCCGCCGCCAACTCACCCTTTGCCAACGGCACACCGACGGCGGGGGCAATGACCTGTTCCGGCGAATCGGCAACCGGCGCTGTTTTTGGCGCAACGTTCGGCGTCTGGGCTTGCGCCGCAAATGCGGCGATCAACAACGGCAGGCTGGCCAATAGGGCTTTTGATGGCATGAAATAAGTTTCCCGCAGGGAACCACATTTTGTGATCAACCTTTAAAGCTTTGGATCGCTCGCCAGTTCCATGCAATCTTCATCGAAAGCCGCAAAATGCGTTCGACAGTCCTGGGAGTACCGCTGCTACTCGCAGCCATGATGCCGGCCCTCGCTGCGCCATCCGACGCGGCGCCCGCCCCCTCTGCACCATCCGCCGCCGCGCTCACCTACACCGCGCTCACCGACACCGCCATGACGTGCGAAACCGGCCCCGCCGCAGCAGCACTGGTCAACGCCGCCAGCCTCGAAACCCTCGACTGGGCGCCGTTCCGGCGTCCCGAGTTCGGCTGGGCGATCTATGCGACGCGCATCGCCACCGAACTCGGCACACGCTGCCCCGCCGTCACCCCCGGCTTTGCCAAGGCGCTGGCGCTTTGGCAGGCCCGCCGCACGCTCCCAGCCACAGGCATCCTCGATCCGCCGAGTTTTGCCGTGATGAACAGCCAGTGGACCCTCGCCCGGCCGTTCGTCGCCCAGACCCGCAACGGCAACTGCCCGGTGCCGCCGCCACCAGCCCAGTTCGCGACTGCCACCGCGTTCGAAGCCTATGGCGGCAAGACCATCCAACTCCGCGCCGACGCACTGGCTGCCTATCGCCGCATGATCGCTGCGGCACGCCGGTCACTGTCGCCCCGCGATCCGAACTGGTTCAGGATATTTTCAGGCTTTCGTGACCCGGCCGCCGACGATGCCCGCTGCCTGATCGACGGCAATTGCCAGGGCATCGCCCGCGCCACCTGCTCGGCGCACCGCACCGGCCTCGCCATCGATCTGCACGTCGGTGCTGCGCCGGGGTTCGGGCCGGACAGTTCCGACGACACCAACCGCCGCGCCATGGTGCGGACGCTGGCCTATCGCTGGCTGGTGACCAACGCCGCCCGCTTCGGCTTCGTCAATTACGTCTTTGAACCCTGGCACTGGGAGTGGTCGGAGCCTAATCCCCCGTCACCCGCACCGCCGTCACCGCCCCCGCCATCGCCAGCATCCGGTCCAGCGACAACTTGGCCCTGACCCGCACGTCTTCGGGCACTTCGATCTGCGGTGACAAATCCCTGAGCGCCAGATAGAGCTTTTCCATCGTGTTGAGCGCCATGAACGGGCACATGTTGCAGCCGCAATTGCCGTCCGCCCCCGGCGCGCCGATGAAGACTTTGTGCGGTGCCCTCAGCTGCATCTGGTGGATGATGTTCGGCTCGGTGGCGACAATCACCACTGGCTCGGGCGAATTCAGCGCGTAATTCAAAATCCCCGAGGTGGCGCCGATATAGTGCGCCAGATCGAGGATCGCCGCCGGGCATTCGGGATGCGCGAGCACCGGCGCTGCCGGATATTGCGCTTTCAATTTCAGCAATTCGGTCACCGAAAACCGCTCGTGAACGATGCACGTCCCGTCCCACAACAGCATGTCGCGCCCGGTCTTGCGGTTCAGCCACGCCCCCAGATGCTTGTCGGGTGCGAACAGGATCTTCTGGTCGGCCGGCAGCTGGTTGATGATCTTTTCGGCCGACGATGAGGTGACGATGATGTCGCTCTCCGCCTTCACCGCCGCCGAACAATTGATATAAGTCAGCGAGATATGGTCCGGATGCGCCCGGCGGAACCGCGCAAAATCCTCTGGCGGGCACGAATCTTCCAGCGAACACCCGGCTTTCAAGTCGGGCAGCACGACGATCTTCTCCGGCGACAATATCTTTGCCACCTCCGCCATAAATTTGACCCCGCAAAACGCGATCACCTCGGCACTGGTTTCGGCGGCCTTGCGCGACAGATCGAGGCTGTCACCGACGAAATCGGCAATGTCCTGCAACGCCGGCTCCTGGTAATAATGCGCCAGGATGACGGCATTCTTCTCGGTGCGCAGTCGGTTGATTTCAGACTTCAGGTCCAGTGCCGGAATGCCAAGGCCCCCCAGCGGGTTCAATCGCGCGTCCATCGCAACTCCTCAAACAAGCTCGCGCGCCTTATGCGGCAAGCCGCCACGCGGCGCCAGCATCCGCGACCACGCCGCGGTTGCGCAAATCGATCAGATGCGCCAGCATCGATCGCCCCGCCGCCGGGTGCAGC
>JAYUUE010000365.1:0-8063 GCA_043754785.1 Polymorphobacter sp.
CAAACATCCGGCGGTCAGCACCATGCAGCAAGTGGCGCTGGAGACGAAGACCTATATCCCGACCAGCTTTTTCGAAAAGGACGGCCCCCACCATTACAACAGCCTGGCGATGATCGACGATGGCGGCAACATCATGGGCGTTTACCGCAAAAGCCATATTCCCGACGGTCCCGGCTATGAGGAGAAATTCTATTTCCGTCCCGGCAACACCGGCTTCAAGGTGTGGGAAACGCGCCACGGCGTCATCGGTGTCGGCATCTGCTGGGACCAATGGTATCCGGAAACCGCGCGCCACATGATGCTGCAGGGCGCCGAAGTGCTGATGTTCCCCACCGCCATCGGCAGCGAGCCACACGACCTGTTGCTCGATACCCGGCGGATGTGGCGGCGGGCGATGCAGGGCCATGCGGTGAGCAACGTCGTGCCGGTGGTGGCGTGCAACCGCACCGGCGTGGAGGAGGCGGGGACGCCGGACGAACAGGATTTTTACGGCACCAGCTTCATTGCGGACCAGCGCGGGGACATCGTTTCCGAGCTTGGTGACGCGGCGGAGGGCCGGGTGTTGGCGACGTTCGATCTCGACCTGGCGGCGAAGCACCGCGCGGCGTTCGGTTTTTTCCGGGATCGGCGGCCGGAGCTTTATGGACGGCTGGCGGTGGATATCTGATTTAAAATCTTCCCCCGGTCGCGGGGGAAGAAAGTTCAGCGCCGCGCCGCCACGACCCTCGCCCAGAACGCTGCCCCGCGTGTGTTCAGTTCGGCGATATACACGTCATCGCGCCGCTCGGCGATCAACAGCGGCGAACGCCCGGGCAGCCACACCCAGAAATCGATGGCGTCGAGGCCCGTCACTGCCAGCGTCTGCTGCAACTGGCCGATATAGTGGCCGGGCACCCGGCCGCTGCGTGCCACATCGGCATAAGTAGCGGCACCGCACTTTATTTCGAGCAGGCGGCTGGCGGCGAGGTCGGCGCCGTCGAGGCTGGCGCGCTGCCACGGGCGTTCGGCGGATTCGAGGCAGATCGGTGCGACGTCGCTGCCGTGTTGGGTGCGGTACAACCGACGCGCTTGGGCCTCGAGGCCGGTATCCTCGCGCGCCGGAACCGCCCCGAACAGGTCCGCTATGGCTGGCAGTGGCCGTTGGCGCCGCTGGGCGCCGTAGCGCGGCGGCGCGACTTTTTCGGCGAACAGTGCGCCGGGGCTCCGCCACGGGTTCTGCCCCATCAGCGCGGCGGCGTCCGACGCGCCGAGGCCTTCGTGCCGCCAGCGCAGCCAATCGGCGCTGCCCTGCTGGAAATCGACGATCGTGTAGTTCAACGCAGCGCGAGCGCCGCTTCGAACACCGCCTCGAACATCGGCGTCGTCAATCGCCCGGTGTTGGTGTTGAGTTGCGAGCAATGGTAGCTGTCGATGATCGTGTAGCCGGTGTGCAGCACATGGACAGCGCCATGCCCGAACGGGGTTTTCGGCAGTTTGCCACCCAGCGCTTTGACCGCCGACTGGTGGGCGGTGCCGCCCAGCGCGATGACGACTTTCAGGTTGGGCAGCCCGCGCAGATGCTCGACCAGAAACGGCCGGCAATTGTGGATTTCGGCTGTTTCCGGCTTGTTGCCCGGCGGCACGCAGCGCACGGCGTTGGTAATGAATACGCCGTCCAACGTTACGCCATCCTGGACATTGGCGGCGTAGTCGCCATGTGATAGCCCGAATTTGGCCAGCGTCGCATACAGCAACACCCCCGCCGCATCGCCGGTGAACGGCCTCCCGCTGCGGTTGGCACCGCGCACGCCCGGCGCGAGGCCGGTCACCGCCAGCCAGGCGTCGGGATCACCAAAGCCCGGCACGGGCGCGTTCCACCAGCCGATGTGCTTGACGCGCAGGTCTTCGCGCATGGCAACAAGGCGGGGACACAGCGGGCAGTCGCGCGGCGCGTCACCACGGCGTGGGACATAGCCGGGGTAGGGGAGGGGCGGCAGCGGCGGGGCATCAACATCGATTTCCATGCGGCAAGCGTGTAGGCGATGGGGCCCCATGGCGACAACCATCCTCATCGCGATCGGATCGAACCGGCGCCACGGCCGCCATGGCCGGCCCGAGGCGGTGATCGCGGCCGCCATCACCGCTCTGGCGGTGGCCGGGCTGGTCATCACCCGCCGGTCACGCATCCGCGCCACTGCGCCGCTGGGGCCGGGCGGGCGGCGTTTTGCCAATGCGGCGGTAGCGGTCCGATCGTCGTTGCCGCTGCCCGAACTGCTTCGCCTCATCAAAGCCATCGAGCATAATTTCGGCCGGCGCGGCGGCAAGCGCTGGGGCGACCGGGTGCTCGATCTCGATATCATTGGTGCCGGTGACACCGTGTTGCGCGCCGCCCGCCTGCAAATTCCGCACCCGCGAATGGCCGACAGGCGCTTCGTTCTCGATCCGCTCAACGAAATCGCGCCGGATTGGCGTCACCCCTTGCTTCATGCGACCAACCGGCAGTTGCACGCGCGGGCAATGCGTCCTAAAGCGCGCCTCCACGTTGGAAAACGTGCGGGCCCATAGCTCAATCGGTAGAGCGCGCGCCTTTTAAGCGCTAGGTCGCGGGTTCGAATCCCGCTGGGCCCACCATCACCGCGAAGAAGAGCGCTTCGCGCACATCGAACTTGACACAGCGGCGCTTGCGCAGCGAAACCGGATCGGTCGGCCGCGAGCCTGCCAGCGGTTAACGACACGGGGGACAGACGCTGCGATGCCCATGGCCGATTACACCGTGCTGAATTTCACGTCGGACCCCTGGACACGGCCGGTGTACCGACGCAGTCCGGCAAACGGCGCCGGACCCGCCGTCATCGTCATCCATGAGATCCCCGGCTTGCACCCGCTGGTCTTCGATTTTGCCGACCGTCTGGTCGCGGCCGGGATGACGGTGTTCCTGCCCAGCCTGTTCGGCACGCCGGGCAAGCCAGCCACCAAAGGCTATGCGCTGCAATCGATGATCGCCAACATCTGCGTGCGGCGCGAATTCAACGTCTGGAAGGACGGCAAATCCAGCCCTATCGTCGATTGGCTGCGCGCGCTCGCTCGCCACGCCCATGCCGAATGCGGCGGGCCGGGGGTGGGCGCTATCGGCATGTGCTTCACCGGTGGATTTGCGCTGGCGATGATGACCGAACCTGCCGTCATCGCGCCGGTATTGTCGCAGCCGTCGATGCCAATCCTGGATAGCGGCAAGGGCAGCATCGACGCCAGTCCTGCCGAAATCGCCTGTGCCCGCAGGCGATTCGAGGACGAGGATCTGAGCCTGCTCGCGCTTCGTTACAAATCAGACAAGCTGGTGCCCGATGCGCGCTTCGACCGCTATGCTCGTGAATTCGGCGAGCGTTTCGAACGCGTCGACCTTGAAGATGCCGATGCGCGTCCCGATACCGGGTTGGCGCCGCATTCGGTGCTGACCATCCACCTGCCGGCGGACGGCCCCGGCAAAGCCGCCGAGGCCCGCACGATCGGCTTTTTTCGTCACCGCCTCGGTCTTGGAGCCTGATCATGCCCGCCCTCATCCCCGCCATGGCTCCCATCACTGTTGCTGCGCCTTTCGTCGCCGCTCCCGTCATCCTGCCCGGCGGCACCCGCGCCACCGATGTGAAGCTTGGTGCCGGCGCCGTCGCCATGCCCGGACAGATGGTTGCGGTGCACTATACCGGCTGGCTGTGGCAGGACGGTGCTCGCGGCAAGAAGTTCGACAGCTCGCTGGATCGCGGCCAGCCCTTTGTGTTCCAGCTGGGGGCCGGGCAGGTTATTCAGGGGTGGGACGAAGGCGTCGCCGGCATGAAGATCGGCGGCAAACGCACCCTGATCGTGCCGCCGGCCGCCGGCTATGGCGCCGAAGGGGCGGGCGACGACATTCCGCCGAACGCGACACTGATTTTCGATGTGGAGCTGCTTGGGGTGCAATGACCTTCCGCTGGCCAGCTATCATGCCATCCATCATCACAATGCCCCGCACGGCTGTGCCGATCGCTTCAGCGCGGCGTTGCTGTCTCCGAAATAATGTCCCAGCGCTGCGCTGCCGCATCGTCGCTGGGCTTGGCGGCGACCCATTGCCGGCCACCGGCCCGTTCCTCGACTTTCCAAAATGGCGCGCGGGTTTTCAGCCAGTCCATCAGGAACGCCGCCGCCTCGAACGCGGCCGCGCGGTGCGCGCTGGCAATCGCCACCAGCACAATGGCTTCGCCCGGGACCATTCTGCCGTGGCGGTGCACGACAACGCCGCCGAGCAACGGCCAGCGCGCCGCCGCCGCCGCCGCGATGGCTGACAATTGTCGCTGTGTCATCGCCGGATAATGTTCGAGCGTCAGCGCGATCAGACCGTCATCGGCGCGAACATGGCCGACAAAGCTGACCACCGCGCCAATGTCCTCGCGCCCGGCGGTCAAAATACCCGCCTCGACCGCGATATCGATCGCCTGCGCTTGCACGCGGGCGCCGATCACCCGCCGGTGACCGGCGGGAAAATGGCGATTTCCGCCGCGCCGGCAATGGGCGCATCAAACCCGACAAAGTCCTGATCCATGGCGACACGGATGGCCCCGCGATCGGCCAGCGCTGCGGCGTGGCCCGCCGAGCGCTTGGCGAGCCAATCGAGCATATCCGCCACCGTTGTCACACCGCCCGGCACTTCGACCCGCTCGCTGCCGACCCCGATCCGCTCACGCACCCAGGCGAAGTACAGCAATTCCACTATGCTACGCCATATGCTTCAGGCCGACGCGCAGATAGTCATAGCCGGTGATCAGCGTCAGCCCTGCCGCGGTCCACAGGCTGGCCATGCCGACTTCATAGGCTGGCAGCCATGGCATCAGCATGTCAGCCGAGCCGACGAGCACCAGCGCCCCCAGCGCGATCATCTGGAACGCGGTCTTCCACTTCGCCAGTTGTGACACCGGAAGCGACACCTGGAGCGTCGCCAGAAATTCGCGCAGACCCGAAACGATGATCTCGCGCAGCAGGATAATCAGTGCCGCCACCACCGCCAGGCCGTGCACGATGCCGCTGTCGACGAGCATGACGATGACCGCGGCGACCATGATCTTGTCGGCGATCGGATCAAGAAACACGCCGATCTTCGAAACCGTGCCCTGCGCCCGCGCCAGATAGCCATCGAGATAGTCGGTCAACCCGGCGATGCAGAACAGCACGAACGCCGCCAGCCATTCATACGGCCCGTCACCCCACATCAACACGACAAGGAACGGCACCGCGAGGATGCGGCTGAGCGTGAGCAGATTGGGCAGGCTGGACAACACACGGTCTTCCTAGGCAATCCTTTGCGCCGATGCCAGAGAGGCGATGAAAAACGTGAAAGGTCGCCGGTCATGAATGTCAGTGAAGCACTCGAATCCCGCCGCTCAGTGCGCGGTTTTCTCGATACGCCGGTCCCGCCGGCGCTGATCCGCAGCATCGTCGAAAAGGCGGCGCGCGCACCTTCGGGTGGCAATCTGCAACCTTGGCATATCGATGTCGTCGCCGGCGATCGGCTTGATGCGCTCAAGGCCATCATGCGCACCCGGCTGGCCGAGGCGCCGGGCGGCGAAGCCACCGAATATGATATTTATCCCAAAATGTTGACCACGCCTTACAAGGACTATCGCTTTGCCGTCGGCGAGGCGCTGTATGGCGCCATCGGCATCCCGCGCGACGATAAGATGAAGCGGCTGATGTGGTTCGCGCGCAACTTCCAGTTTTTCGGTGCGCCGGTGGCGCTGTTCTGTTCGGTCGCCCGCACTATGGGGCCGCCGCAATGGAGCGACCTCGGCATGTATCTGCAATCGCTGATGCTGTTGCTGCGCGAAGCCGGGCTCGATTCCTGCGCGCAGGAATGCTGGGCAATCTATTCTGCGACAATCCGTGGCTTTATCGAGATACCCGAGGATCGCATGCTCTTCACCGGCATGGCGATCGGGTATAAAGATGAAACCGATCCCGCCAATGCGGCCCGCAGCGAACGCGCCCCGCTTATGGATTTTGCGACGTTTCACGGCCTTTGACCGAATTTTGAACTGGACCTGATTCTGCTCGATACGTTCCGCATCGGCCGACGCGGCTTTTTGGGTACGCTTGCAGCGGGTGCGGTGGCGTTGGCCATGCCGGCCCGTGCCGCCATGCCGGTGCCGCTCGATGCCCGGTTGATGAGCCGGGCGATGGCGTCGTTCGGCAAACACCGTGCCCAACTGCAAAAGGCCGATCTCATCGCCATTGCCGATTATGCCCGCCCATCATGCGACCGGCGGTTCCATATCGTCGATATGGTTTCGGGCACCACTGTCTCGATGCTGGTGGCGCACGGCCGCGGGTCTGATCCGGCGCACAGCGGCTGGTTGCAGCAATTCTCCAACAGCGACGGCAGCTTTGCCTCGTGCGCCGGGGCCTTTGTCACCAGCAGCGAATATGTCGGCAAGCATGGTCGATCCATGCGCCTGCAAGGGCTCGACCCCACCAACAACAATGCTCTGGAACGCGCCATCGTCATCCACACAGCGCCCTATGTCAGCGAAGCGATGGTGCGCGATACCGGCAAGCTGGGCCGCAGCCAGGGCTGTTTCACGGTCACGGACGCCGATCTGCAACAGGTGCTGGCGCGCATGGGCGGTGGGCGCTTCCTGTATTCCGACAAGGTTTAGGCGACCCGGCGGCAGCAGTCTGAAGGCCGCCGGCGGTTTCTGGCGCGCGCCGCACGATGATCGTGCCTGACGCTCGACACGCAGCATTGCGAGCGCCGGTTTGTCCTTGTCGAAATCGACGTCGAGGACGAGGGTATTCTTGTACGCTGGCTGCTGCATCAGCGCGGCAAGGATCTTGTCCTGGGCACGCGGCACCGGGCACCAATCGGCGCGGACATGAAAGATGATGGGCAGGTTGGCGGCGGATGCGGCCTGACAGGCGGCCATCGACACCGGCGCAAATTCGCCGGCGCGCGCCATGCTGCCGGCGCTGGCGCTGGCAACCTCCAGAACCACGAGGATATGATAGGCACGAGTCATTGGCTTCTCCTGTAACGGCGAAAGATCCGTTGAATAGGAGAGGCGGAATTGCGCCACGGCGGTTCGCCGCAGGCTTGTTTTTTTGAGGGAAATTCCGATGGATATTCCGCACCGCATCGATACGCCGCGTATCGCTCCGCTCGACGTTGCGGATTGGGACGTCAGGTTGCGCGAACAACTGCTCGGCAATCGTCCCGCCGAAATGGGCGATGCCGCCGCGCCGGTGTTCAACATCTTCAAGACCCTGGCCAATCATCCACAGCTGGCCGGCAAGTTTGGCGTCTGGGGCAATCAGATCCTGTTCAAATCATCGCTGTCGCCGCGGGATCGCGAACTGGCGATCCTGCGCATCGGCTGGCTGGCCAAAGCCACATATGAATGGCACCACCACGTCGCCATCGGGCGCGACCACGCCGGGATGAGCGATGCCGAAATCGCACTGGCGCAGGCGGGGCCGGTGGCGGGCGGCGACGGCGATGACGATGTGTTGCTGCGCGCTGTCGATGAACTGGTCGGCGACCATTTCATTTCGGATGCCACTTGGGCATTGCTGGCAAGACGCTTCAACCAAACGCAATTGATTGATCTGGTATTCACAGTCGGCCAGTACAGCATGGTCAGCATGGCCTTGAACAGTTTCGGCGTGCCGCTTGAGGACGACTATCGCGCCTAGGCGCGGGGCAAGCCCGGTTCAAATGGCGCACCAAGGGTTGCCGTGGCGACTTTTTCAAACGAAGCCACTTTCCTACAAGTGCCAAACAGGCTAAAAACCTGGGACTGGCTCTTTGATATTACCGGATTCCACTCGCGCCCACCGCGCGCCCACCGCCGGCAGGCCTCGCGCACATGAGGAAATGCCATCCGGGGTGACTTTCGTGACTCTCTGAACTTTTTGCGATGGTGCGATTTCGCGCGGTTCAGGCCTCGCGGCGGCCCATTTCGAGCATGCCGCGGGCCTTTTCGGCGAATCGCTTGGCTTCGTCCGAATTGTCTTCCCGGGGCTTCACCGGCTCGGGCACCATGATGCCTCTTTGCACCGCCGGA
>JAYUUE010000366.1:0-8052 GCA_043754785.1 Polymorphobacter sp.
GTGAATGGCCGCCTGGTCGCACCCGGCGACATTGCCGGCTTTGCCGATGCGCTGACGCTCTACCTCGGCAATCCTGGCGCTCGGGCCGCGGCCGGCCGCGCCGGTCTGGCGATGGCACAGGGCTATGACTGGGATACCATCAACGGCGCGGTGCTGAACCGTTATCGCCAGATCCTTTCGGCGCGTGCCTGATCGTCGCCCTGCGGCGCATGCCTGAACGCCGCCCGTCGGCGCGTGCCTGATCGCCGGCTTGCGGCGGGACGGTGAAGCGCCTATATTGAGGGCGTCGGACTTCGGTCCGTCTATGGCGATAAATGGCGTCGTGAAATAGACGCAGCGGACCCGGGGGCAGTACCCGGCGACTCCACCATAAACCTTTGTTGTCGAAGGGATGCGGGGTCGAACCAGGATCGACGTGTGTTCAAAGACGAGAGCTTTTGCCCGGCATGAATAAGCCGTTAAATGTTTCAAAAACCCTAAATGCCAACGACAACGAGGCATTCGCAATCGCAGCGTAACATGAAGTCCTCACGGACTTAGTTACACTGGCCGAAAGCGCGGTACGGGCTGCACCGGGCAACAGAAGCAGAAACCGGCGGTACGGGGAGCACCGAGCAACAGAAGCTCCCCACTTTACGGCCGCACGGCGGCTGGCGTCGCCGACTGCGAAGCCATCTTGACCGCAAGGCGACTAGACGGCAGTTGAAGCGCTCAACCGGGGCAAAACGGATAGGCCAACGTGACCGACACCACCCCCGACAGCCTGATCCCCTATGACGAGATCGTCCAAGATGCGCTGCGCAACGTCGTGCGCACCGTGCTTGAGCGTATCGATGCCGATGGCGGCCTGCCCGGCGCCCATCATTTCTACATCGCGTTTCGCACCCGGGCGGTCGGCGTGGATATCCCCAAGCATCTGATGGAGCGCTATCCCGACGAGATGACCATTGTCATCCAGAACCGCTATTGGGATCTGGCCATCGACGATGTCGGGTTCCAGATCGGGCTCAGCTTCAATCAGGTGCCGGCCAAGTTGCGAATTCCCTTTGCCGCCGTGACGGGCTTTGTCGATCCTGCGGTCAATTTCGCCCTGCAATTCGCGCCCAAGGAGGCCGACATAGTTGCTGCTCCCACGCCTGAGCCCGAACCACCGGCGCCGATCGAGCCGGGTTCGAATGTCGTGACGCTCGATCGCTTTCGCAAGAAATAGCCCCAATCGGGGGTAGCGCTCGGGATGCGTCCGCCTATAACCTGTGCAGGTAACGGTTGATTAGCAGAACAAGGGATAAGTCATGGCAATACGGCAAGCGGCGCTGGGCGTGTTACTGGCGCTGGCGAATACGCCGGTGCTGGCAACATCGCTCGTTGATGGCGGTTTTGAAACCAAGGGTGCCGCGCTGCCGGTTAACAGCTATTGATATGACAATGTCGCGGCCGGCGACGGCCTGTGTGCCGCCAGTCACTTGGTCAATTTGGCCAGCAACAGTGGCGTCATAAAAAGCGGCGGCAGCGCCTGGGGCAGCGTCGCCGCAGCGCAAGGCAGCTACTACGGCTTTATCCAGCTGGCCGGCGTTCTGGCGCAAAGTTTCACCTCGACGCAGACCGGCACCGGCGTCCTCAGCTGGCTCGACACGAACCGCGCCGCCTATGGCGGTCTCCAAAGCTATGACGTGACACTGGTCAACGGCGCGACGGCGCAATTTTTAGGCAATTTCACCAGCGCCGTCGGTGGTTTTGTCGCGCGTACGTCATCGAGCTTCGTGCTGGCCAATGGCCTCACTTACAGCCTGCGCTTCACTGGCCTAGCCCAGAATGATTCGACGGCGTTCATCGACAATGTCGTCGTGACTTCGACTGCGGTTCCCGAACCGGCCAGCTGGGCCATGGTAATCGGTGGTTTCGGCGTTATCGGCATCGCCGCCCGGCGCCGCCGTCGGAGCGGCGTAGCCGTTGCCGCCTGACACCGGGCCAGACTGAAAACAGGGCGCGCCTTGACAGGCGGGCCCTTTTTCATACGCGCTTCGCAACATCGGCCCAAAGGCGTAACCCGGCACCAGTGTGACCGGAGATTGCCATGACACGCACCGAAACCGACAGCTTTGGGCCAGTTGAGGTTCCGACCGATGCCTATTGGGGCGCGCAGACGCAGCGTTCGATTGGCAACTTTCCCATCGGGCAGGACCGGATGCCGCTGCCGCTCATTCACGCATTGGGCCGCGTCAAGCAGGCGGCGGCGCGGGTCAATCGCACCCATGGGCTCGACCCGGCGCTCGCCAATGCCATCGAAGCCGCGGCGCGGGAGGTCGCAGCCGGCAAGCTGGACGACCAGTTTCCGCTGGTGGTTTGGCAAACCGGCAGCGGCACGCAAACCAACATGAACGTTAATGAAGTCATCGCCGGCCGCGCCAACGAGATGCTGACCGGGCGGCGCGGCGGCAAGGCGCCGGTGCATCCCAACGACCATGTCAACATGTCGCAAAGCAGCAACGACAGCTTCCCCACCGCCATGCATATCGCGGCGGCGCTGGAACTGCGCGGGCGCCTGCTCGGCGCGATGCGAGCGCTGGCGGCGGTTTTTCGGACGCATGAGGCGCAATGGGCAGCGATCATCAAGATCGGGCGCACGCATTTGCAGGACGCCGTGCCGATGACCTTGGGGCAGGAGGCGTCGGCCTGGGCGCAGACGTGCGAGGACGCGGCCGACCGCATCGTCGCGCTCTGGCCGCGCCTGTCGCGCCTGGCGCAGGGCGGCACGGCGGTAGGGACCGGGCTAAACGCACCGAAAGGCTTTGGTGCTGCTTTCGCGGCGGCGCTGGCAGACGTGACAGGCGGTGTGCCTTGGGTCAGCGCGCCGAACAAGTTCGAGGCGCTGGCGACCAACGATACAATGGTGGAAGTGGCGGGCGTGTTGACCACCATCGCGGCCGGCATGACCAAGATCGCCAATGATTTGCGGTTGCTCGGCTCGGGGCCGCGGGCCGGGCTCGGCGAGCTGGCGCTGCCCGAGAACGAGCCTGGCAGTTCGATTATGCCCGGCAAGGTCAATCCAACGCAGTGCGAGGCGCTGGCGATGGTTTGCGCGCAGGTCATCGGCAACGCCCACGCCGTCACCATCGGCGGCCTGCAGGGGCATTTGCAGCTCAACGTCTTCAAACCGATGATCGCCTTCAACATATTGGGCAGCATTGCCGTGCTCGCCGATGCCATCGACAGCTTTCGCTTGCGCTGCGTGGAAGGCATGACCCCAAATCGCGAGCGACTGGCGGACCTCTTGGAGCGCTCGCTGATGCTGGTGACGGCGCTGGCCCCGGCCATCGGCTATGACGCGGCGGCGGAGATTGCCAAAAAGGCGCATCACGAGGGCACGTCGCTGCTCGAAGCAGCGCTGGCGCTCGGCACCATCGATGAAGTGCATTTCCGCGCGCTCATAAAGCCGGAAACGATGGTCTGACGGCAACAGGTGACGCCGCGGCCCGAACCCGCTAACCAGCCGCAATGACCGAATTCGCTCGCCTCGCATCCCGCCCGCCGCGCCGCGGGTTGATGTTTGTGCTGTCATCGCCGTCCGGGGCCGGCAAGACAACGCTGTCGCGCCGGCTGCTCACGGATGATCCCGATATCACCCTGTCGGTGTCTGCGACCACTCGCTCGCCGCGGTCCGGCGAAATCGACGGCCGCGATTACTGGTTTGTCGCGGCCGATCGCTTCGCGGCGATGGTGCAGGGCGATGAACTGCTCGAATGGGCGACAGTGTTCGGCAATCGGTATGGCACGCCGCGCGGTCCGGTCGAGGCGGCACTGCACGAGGGTCATGACGTGCTGTTCGATATCGATTGGCAAGGTACCCAGCAGTTGCAGCAGACCGATGCCGCCAGTGACCTGGTACGGGTGTTCATCCTGCCGCCTGACCTTGCCGAGCTTGAACGCCGCCTCCAGGGCCGCGCTACTGATCCCGCCGATGTCATCGCTGCCCGCATGGCGCGCGCGCGGGACGAGATCAGCCATTGGGGGGAATATGACTATATCCTCGTCAACGATGACGCCGAGCAGTGCCTCGCCGAGTTGCGCGCCATTTTGAAGGCCGAACGCCTGCGCCGCAAACGCCAGCTTGGGCTCGCTGACTTCGTGCGCGGGATGCTGGGCCAGTGAAATGGCTGATCGCGGTGGTTGCTGCCAGCCTCGCGGTGTCGGCAGTGGCCGCACCCGCCGCCCCGCCAAGCTGGCAACACGACATCACGATGCCGGACCGCAGGCGGCTGGCCAAGCTGTGGGAAGCCTGGACACGATCATTGAACGAGATACAGCAAGCCGGCCAGGGCAAGGCGCTGGTAGCGCTGGGACCGATCGGCGTGCCCGATGCCGCCACAATGCATGCCGAGCCTGGCGCGGCGATCAAGCCTGTGGGACCGTTGCCCGGCGTCGGCGATTATCGGTGCCGGACAATCAATCTGGGGCAGCGCGCTGGCGGCGCTGCGGCTTCGCCGGCGCCAATTGCCAGCGGCGGATTGCAGCCGTGCCGGATCGAGATGCGCGGCAAGACCCTGTGGTTCGAACAGGCCAGCGGGGCACAGCGGCTGGGCGGTCGGCTCTACGCCGATGGCAACCGCCAGCTGTTCCTGGGGACATTGGCGCTGGTCGGCGAAATGGCGATCATGCCCTACGGCGTCGATCCGCAGCGCGACGCCATAGGGGTGCTGCGGTCGATCGGGCCCCAGCATTGGCGTATGGAATTGCCTTGGCCGAATTGGCAGTCGAACCTGGCAATCGTCGAGATGGTGCCCGCCTGAGGTGTTTTCCCGTCAGGCGCGGTCGTCCGACGGTTGGACTGCGGGTTCGGTTCAAATCGAACAGACCGCAACCCTAGAGCATGATGACATCAGTTGTGATCACCATGATTGCCCTTCGGGCAACCCCTTGGGGGCGGCGCCGCTTTCGGCGCGTGCCGGCGTCGCTCGTCGGCGCCGATGCACTGCATCACCGCTTTCCTCGTTCCTTGCCACGCACCAAAATCAGCGTCGTCCTGGCGACCGCACCTAATGTCATTACGCTCTAGCCCGCGCGCCGCGCCGCCAAGGCGCGCAGATTATCTTCGTGGTCAGACCGTTCGATCTTGTAAAACCGCAGGGCGAGCATCATCGCCATCCAGAGCGACAGCACGACAGGGGCGTAAAGCGCCCCCAGTCGCCAGACAGAATCGGCCGGCACATCGGCAGGGGTGGCGCCGGCCTTGATGCCAGCCGCGGTCAGCACAAAGGCGGCGATGCTGACGCCCAGGCCCTGCACCAGCTTGCCGAGCAGCTTGGTCGACGCCGAAAACAACCCCTCCGAGCGGCGACCGGTCTTCAGTTCGGCCGGTTCGACGAGGTCGGCCATCATCGATCCGGCAAGAATTTGAAAGGCGATGATCAGGCCGACATCGATGATCGTGAAACCGAGCACCGTGCCAAAGACCAGCGCGCCATTGCCCGTTGGCAACACCCCGACCAGGCGCAGGAAGATTGGCAGCGGTGCCCCCAAGAATGCCGCCATGCCGATGATGAAGGCTCCGCGCCGCTTGCCGATCGTGCGCGTGGCCAGCGGCGCCAGCACGCCGCCGACGATCGCCGATACCATGACCGACAGGCTGAGCAATGCCTGCTGCCCCGACGTGAAACCCCAGAAATAACTGCTGACGTAAAAGGTCAACGCGGTGGCAACGCCGGTGGCCACCGCGCCAAAGGCGGCGGCGATGAAAAGCGCCATGAACGCCCGATTGCCAAGTGTTTCGCCGATTTCAGCCAGGCCGGTGCGCAGCGACAACAGCCGTTTGGGCGGCGGCGGTTTCAGATGGGCGATTTGCGAATGGGTGCCGGCAGTGCAGATGATGACCGCCAGGAAGATCACCACTGACGCGACAAGACCATAGGCCGTATAGGCATCGCGATTGAACTGGCCATTGGGGATAGCAGCGGTGACGAATGCAGGGAAAATCAACGCAAAGGTCGCCGCCGTCATCAAGGTGCCAACAGTCCAGCCGAAATAATATTGATACGCCACCAGCGAACTGCGTTCATCATAGTCATCGCTCATTTCGGCTGCCAGCGCGGTTTGCGGGACTTCGAAAAGCGACGCCACAAAACGCACGATGACGCCCAAAACCAGGATGTACCAAAATAACGCGGTATCCGACCAGCCGTCGGGCGGGATCCAGATCAGGAAAAACCCCACCGCAAATGGGAGCGCGGAGGCATACATCAGCGGGTGGCGGCGACCCCAGCGACTTTGCAGATTGTCCGACCAATAGCCGATGCCGGTATCCAGAATGGCATCGGTGACCAGGCCAAGGGTGATCGCGAGCCCGACCAGCCGCGCATCCACACCGATGACCTGACTGTAAAACAGCAGCAGAAAATAGTTGAAGCCGCCCTCGCGAATGCCGGGAGCCACCGATCCGAAGCCATAGGCGAGGCGAGTCAGGGTCGGCACGCGGCGCCGCACCAGAATGGCAGGCGCAGGGTCGACAACCGCGATATTCATTCCCACCCCGTGCGCTGCGCCGGCTGGGCGCCTTGTGCGGAAAACCGCCGGGCCCTTGTATGGCAGACGCGACAGGCTAAGCGCCGGTCAGCGGCGTAGCAAGAGCCTTAAAGCCCCCGCCGCGCCGCCGCATAAAGCGCGATGGCGCCGGCGTTCGAGACGTTCAGACTTTCCATCGCGGGGGCAATCGGCAGCCGCGCCAGCTGATCGCAGCGTTCACGGGTCAGGGCGCGCATGCCTTCGCCTTCGGCGCCGAGCACCAGGCAAGGCTGGGTGTTGGCCAGCGCCGATTCGATGTCGGCGGTCGCCGTGCCGTCGAGCCCGATGCGCCAGAAGCCGGCATCGCCGATTTCGTCGAGCGCCCGCGCCAGGTTGACGACGCGGGCCCAGGGCACTGTCTCCAGCGCGCCTGACGCAGCGCGCGCCAATACCCCCGATTCGCCTGGCGCGTGGCGGTCCTGTGTGACCAGCGCGCGGGCATTGAAAGCGGCGGCGGAGCGCAGGATAGCGCCGACATTATGCGGGTCTGTGACCTGATCGAGAACGATGATCGGGCGATTTTCGCCATCATTCTGCGCGTCGGCCAGAATGTCTCCAAGCCAAACCGATTCAAGCGGCTCGACTTCCAGGACAAATCCTTGATGCGGCGCATCGGGCGGGCACAGCCGTCCCAGGTCGTGGTCATCACCATATTGGACGTTGAGGCCTTTGGGGATGACGACAACATTGGTGGTCGCCGGCGTCAGATACAGCTTGCGGAACACCCGTTCCGGGTTATCGAGCGCCGCGAACACGGCGTGACGGCCATACAGGCGCGGGAATGTGCTCTTTGGCCCATGGTTCTTCGTGACTGGTCTGCGTCCCATGGTGGGCGGCTTAGCGGCTTACGCGGCGACTGCAAAGGCGGCAGCGTGGTGGAGGGGGTTGGATTTGAACCAACGTAGGGCGAACCCGGCAGATTTACAGTCTGCTGCCATTGACCGCTCGGCCACCCCTCCACGGGACGCGGCGAAGCGCGCCTAGTGGCGAATGGGGGCGTGGGTGTCAACGGGTTTAGCGCTCATCGGTCCGGTACCGCCCGGTCACGCTCCATGCGCTTGGCGCTGTATAGCGCAGCGTCAGCGCGGGCGATCAGCGTGTCGCAACTATCGTCGTGGCGGTCTCCCGACACCCCGGCAGAAAAACTGACGCGCCCCATGCTTGATCCATCGATGGCGTTGCGGATGATCTGGCTCGCCAGCTGGGCGCGCGCCTGGTCGATGGCGGCTGTGGCACGCAACACGTCGTGATCGGGCAGCACAGCAATGAACTCCTCACCGCCGAACCGCCCGACCTTGCCGCCCATCGGCGCCAGCCGGTCGGCCAGATGGCGCGCGACAAAGCGCAACACATCATCGCCGAGCGCATGGCCGAAGCGATCGTTGACGCGCTTGAAATGATCGATGTCGACCATTGCCAATGCCAATTTGGTGCCATTTACGCGGGTTTCAGCTTGCAATGTCTCCAGCATTTCGATGGTGCCGCGCCGGTTGAGCA
>JAYUUE010000367.1:0-2699 GCA_043754785.1 Polymorphobacter sp.
GTCACCCGCCGCGCCTCGGGCGTCTCGCGGCTGGCGTTCGAGCGCGGCGAGCAGCTCACGCTCACGATCGCCGCCACAGCGTTCGAGGCCAGCACGGCCTATCTGTTCACGATGGTGGTGGCACGCTTCCTCGCCGAATTCGCCACGGTCAACAGTTTTGCCGAGGTAGTCGTCAAATCGGACGATGGCCTGTCCTGGCGCTGGCCGGCGCTTTCAGGCCCCAGGCCGACGATATGACCGAGTCCGAAGCCAAGGCCGATACTGCACGATCGTCTGGGCCCGGGGCAGATGATGCGGGTCACGATAAAAAGCGCGCCGCCACGCTGCCGCCGGTGTTCGACGCGCTCGAAGCCGATCCGCAGCGGTATGATTTTTTTGCCGCCGTCCGTGCTGTCGAACGCGCCAGCCCCGATCAACCCCGCCTCGGCCGCGCCCTCAACCCGGCGCAGGAACCGATGGGCGTGACCCACCACGGCTCGGCGGATTTCCCGCGCACCACCGTCCAGGCATTTGACAGGCGCAGTGACAAACCGGGCCGCCAACCGCGCCTGCGCTCCAACCACTTCGGCCTGACCGGCCCGATGGGGCCGCTGCCATTTTTCATGACCGAACTGGTCATTTACGAGCGCAACAGGCGCGGGCCGAAACCGCTGGGCGATTTTCTCGACATGCTGTCGTCGCGGCAGCTGCAATTCTTTTACCGCGCCTGGGCCGATGCTCAGCCCTGCGCACAGGCCGACCGTCCCGCTGACGATGATTTTGCCGCGCATTTGGGCGCCGTATCGGGCGCCGCCGACCTGCGCTTTGTTGCCGGCGATGCCCGACCGGCGCACGATGCCGGCGGTTTCGATACCTGGGCGCGTCTCGGCCTTGCCGGGCATTTCGCCGGGTTGCGTTCCGCCAGCGCCGTCGCCGATGTGCTCAGCGCCGTGCTGGCAACGCCGGTTCGGATTGTCGAAGGCGTCGGCCGCTGGCGCGAAATTCCGCCGGACACACGCACCCGGCTGGGGCGCCGCGGCAACGACAATCAGCTCGGCCTCGGCGCCACCCTCGGTCGGCGATTCTATGCCACCGAATGGGATGTGCGGTTGGTGCTGGCGGCGCACAGCATGGCGAGCCTGACGGCGCTGTTGCCCGGCGGTGACCGCAATGTCATCCTGTCGGAGTGCGCGCGGGCAATCCTGCCGCAGCATATCGAATGGAGCGCACGCATCGAGATCGACGAGGCCGAAATCACTCCGGCGCGCCTGCGGTCTGGATCACCGGGCGGACCAATGGGGGCGCGGCTGGGACAAACGGGTTGGATCGCCCCCAGGGGCGAACCGGGCCGCAAGCGCGACGATCTCAGGCTGCACAGCGTCGTCTGAACTTAAAAAAGGGGAGCGGAACATGGCAATCAGCAGAAGCGGAATGGTCAGCCGGTTGGGACCAAAGGCGATGACCGGCCTGCAAACCGCGCACGGCTTTGCCAAGCTGCGCGAAAACCCCTATGTCGAGATTCCGCATTGGCTGCACGCGCTCAATGCCGACAAGACCAATGAAATCGCCGCGATCAAGGCAAAGTTCGGCATCGATGACGCCCAGGTCGCCAGCGACATCGTCGCCGCGCTCGACAAACTGCCGCGCGGCGCAAGCTCGCTGGATTTCTCGCAGCAGTTGATGGAAGCTGTCCAGCAGGGCTGGATGTACGCCTCGCTGCAATTCGGTGCTGGCCGGGTCAGCGCCGGCCATGTGCTGTATGCGCTGCTCGCCAGCGACAATCTGCGCACCGTCATGCTCAACATGTCGAAGGAATGGCGCAAGATCAACGTCGAGCAGCTTGGCGAGCAATATGCGGCCATCACCGGCAGCGCGGCGGAATCGCTGCCTTCGGGCGGTGGCGGCAGTGCCGGTGGCGACGATGGCGACGCCGCTATAGCAGCGCCTTCCGGCGAATCGGCGCTGGCCAAATTCTCAGTCGATCTTACGGCCCGCGCCCGTTCGGGTGAAATCGACAAGATCGTCGGCCGCGACGCCGAAATCCGCCAGGTCGTCGATATCCTGCTGCGCCGCCGCCAGAACAACCCGATCCTGACCGGCGAAGCCGGGGTCGGCAAAACCGCCGTTGCCGAAGGCTTTGCCCGCCGCATCGTCGACGGCGATGTGCCGCCGTCGCTCGCCAAGGTGACGCTGCGCTCGCTCGACATCGGGCTGTTGCAGGCCGGCGCCAGCGTCAAGGGCGAGTTCGAAAAGCGGCTGCGTGCGGTCATCGACGAAGTCGAGGCCAGCCCGGTGCCGATCATCCTGTTCATCGATGAAGCCCACACCCTGATTGGTGCCGGCGGCGCGGCCGGCACCGGCGATGCCGCCAACCTGCTCAAGCCAGCGCTGGCGCGCGGCAAGCTGCGGACCATCGCCGCCACCACCTGGGCCGAATATCGCCAATATTTCGAAAAGGACCCGGCGCTCACCCGCCGCTTCCAGACGGTGGCGGTCGGTGAGCCCGAAACCAACACCGCCATCGCCATGCTGCGCTCGGTCAGCGATGCGATGGTCAAGCACCACCAGATCATCGTCCTCGATGAAGCGCTCGAGGCGGCGGTCAAGCTCAGCCAGCGCTACATCCCGTCGCGCCAACTGCCCGACAAGGCGGTCAGCCTGCTTGACACTGCCTGCGCCCGCGTCGGCGTTTCGCAGCACGCCACCCCGGCGCCGGTCGA
>JAYUUE010000368.1:0-7922 GCA_043754785.1 Polymorphobacter sp.
ACAACAACTGCGGGCAGCGCCGGATCGAGCGTCTTCCACGCCCGCTTCATCGCGCCTTCGGTGCCATCACGGCCGAGCTCCTGCTCGCCGAGGCCGGTCACAACGATCGGCAATTCATGTGGCGGGAGTCCATCGGTATAGTGTAGCACTGAAGTGACAGGCAGATTCTCGCAACCCACAGGGCCGTCGATGATGACTTGCAGGCCCTTGATGGCGGTAAAGGCGTAAACTGCGCCCCAATAACCGCCAGCCCTGTCATGATCGAGGATCAGCGTCATGACCCGATGAACTCTTCGGACTTCGCCGCAGCGACCATCTTGGCGGCATATTTGGCCTTGAACTGCGGGCGATCGGTCGGCGTGTCTTCCCAGATGCCGGCGGAATAACCTTCCCCGACACCCTCGAAAAAATCGCGCATTGTTTCGAAGCGCGCCTTGTTGCCCAACGCCGCGTTGATGACCTGCGCTAGGCTGCCGGCGCCGGCAGGCCCCATCAGCGGCCGCGCCGAAATCAGATTGGTGAAATACAGCGCCGGAATGGCGCGCGACTTGGCGTGTTGCACCACCGGCGTCGTGCCGATGGCGAGATCCGGTGCGAACGATTCAACCGCAGCAATGTCTTGCTCCAGGCTGGCGCGAAACTGGATATGGACGCCCTTGGCCTCGAGCCATTCGCGGTCGGGGTCAGACCATTTCGTGCGGGGGCAGGCGGTGCCGACATAGGGCACGGTCGCGCCCGATTCGATGAGCAACCTCGCCACCAGCAGTTCCGAGCCTTCATAGCCCGAAACGGTGATACGTCCATTTATGGGCTTGGCCGCCAGCGCTGCTGCAATCGCCGGTAGGAATTTGTTCTGCGCCGCCGCCACCTTGTCGGCGCTGATGCCGCAAACATCGCCGATGGCTGCAAGCCAGGCCGCCGTGCCGTCGCGACCCACCGGCGCCGAACCGACGACCTTGCGGCCGGCCGCTTCGAATTCGCGCACCGATGCGGTGTAGAAAGGGTGGATTGCCGCCACCGCCGCACAATCAAGCGCTGCATAAAGCTCACGCCATTCGCGCGTCGGCACCACAGGCCCGGCCGCCAGACCCATCGGCTCGAGCAGCATTGAAATGCCAACAGGGTCTGCCGGGAACATTTCGCCGAGCAACGTGATCGTCGGCTTGTCGGGCCGCACCGCCGGCGCTGCGACTGGCCCGGCCTGCACTTCCTTGCGGGCAAAGGCCAGCATGGCACCTGCCAGCACATCCTTGGCCTCGGCGTGGGTAGGCACGCCGAACCCCGGCACATCGATGCCGATGACCCGCACGCCATTGATGACATCGGGAATCAGTTGCAACGGCACGCCCGATGCGGTCGGAACGCACAGGTTGGTGACAACGATGGTATCGTACAATTCCGGATCGGCCATCTTGTAAACCGCCTCGCGGATATCCTCGAACAGCTTGCCCGTTACCAACGTTTCGGAACTGAACGGCACATAGCCGACGGTGCGGCGGGCGCCGTAAAAGTGCGAAGTAAAGGTCAACCCATAGACACAGCAGGCAGAGCCCGACAGGATCGTCGCTGTCCGCCGCATCCGCAGGCCGACGCGCAGCGACCCGAACGCCGGGCACATGCTTTGCGGTTGGTCGTGCGGGCCCTTGGGGTAATCGGCCGCATAGCGATCGAGGATTGCCGATTTGCCCGCCCGCGTCGCCGCCTCATGCATGGTCGCGGCGCCTGCATGGCAACCGTCGCCTTCCGCAATCGGCGTGGCAAGATCGAGCGGTTCAGACATTGTCGTAAACGACCTCGAGTGTTGGCTTGGTGATATATTCGCCGCCGCGCATGTCGGATTGCGACGCCGGCTTCAGCGTATAGTTGCCGCCGGTATCTTCGGGCTTGAACAGTGCCAGCAGGCCATCCTGGTCGAGCGGAGTTGGCCGCACCGGCGGCGCCGTGGCCACATTTTCGGCCAGCTCCTCGAACAGCGAGCCCCATTGCGAATCCGATGTGCCAATGATCTGGTAATTGGCGGATTTCTTGCGAATATCTTCGTGCGCCGGGATCGAGATCAAGGTCGGAATGCCCACCGCTTGCGCAAATGCCTGCGCCTCACCCGAGCCATCGTCCTTGTTGATGAGGATTCCGGCAACCCCGACATTGCCGCCCATCTTGCGGAAATATTCGACCGCCTTGCAGACATTGTTGGCGACATACAGCGATTGCAGGTCGTTCGAAGCAACAACGATGACCTTCTGGCACATGTCGCGGGCGATCGGCAGGCCAAAGCCGCCGCAGACCACGTCGCCCAGGAAATCGAGGAGCACATAATCGAAGCCCCAATCGTGGAACCCGAGTTTCTCCAGGGTTTCGAAGCCATGGATGATGCCGCGCCCGCCACAGCCGCGACCGACCTCGGGGCCACCAAGCTCCATCGCGAACACGCCGTCGCGCTGGAAGCACACATCTTCGATGCTGATTTCCTCGCCCGCCAGCTTCTTGCGCGCGCTCGTCTCGATTATCGTCGGCGTCGCCTTGCCGCCGAACAACAGGCTCGTGGTATCGGACTTCGGATCGCAGCCGATCAGCAGCACACGCTTGCCCTGCTGCGCCATCATGTAGCTGAGGTTGGCCAGTGCGAACGACTTGCCGCTGCCGCCCTTGCCATAAATGGCGATGATCTGGGTTTCCTTGGTCACGGGCCCTGTGTGGACGGGATCGGGCTCGACATCGGCCTCCGCGCGGAGGGCCATCACTTCATCGAGCAGCGCGTTGACACTCATGCGAATGCTCTCCAATCGAAAACCATCTTCAGGCAGGTCGGGTCAGTGAAGGCGCTGCCGTAGGCGGTGGCCGCTTCGCTCGCCGGGACCCGGTTGGTCACCAGACCGTCCAGCGACAGCCGCCCGCTGCCGACCATCGCCACCACTGCGGCCAGATCGTCCGGCTGAAACTCGGTGGCGATGCGAATGCGTGCCTCACGCCGGAAAGCCGGAGCGAAATTGAAGCTGAGCGGATCGCTGTAAAAACCGGCGAGCACGATTTCACCGCCATGTCCCATATGAGAAACTGCTGAATCGAGGATCGCCGAATCGCCGCTGGCGTCATAGATGCTGCGGTAATCACGACGATCATCGGCGCCGGGCGCGGTGACATGATAGCCGTCACTGCCCGTCATCCGCGCCGGATTGATTTCCCACACCATTGGCGCACGGCCATCGGCAACCGCCATCCGTGCCAACAGCCGCCCCAGCACGCCGTGACCGATGATCAGATCCGGCATTGCACCGCCAGCGAGGGCATGGCGTGCCGTGGCGGCAAGCGACAGCAAAACCGCCGATTCGCCCAGATTTTCCGGTATCGACAGCACCCGCGCCGAGCCGGTGACCAAAGTCTGGGCCGAGCCGCCGAACAATCCACGCGCGCCGATGAAGTTCGACGACCCCGGCACGAACACCTGCTCGCCGATGCGATCCTGTGCGCCCGCGCCGGCATCGATCACGCGGCCGACCGCTTCATAGCCGGGTACCAACGGATAACCCATGCCGGGGAATGCGGGCATCGAGCCATTGTACATCAGCTTTTCGGTGCCCATCGAAATGCCGCTATATTCCACAGCGATTACAAGGTCATCGCTGTTGGGCGGGGTCACGTCGAGGCGGCGCAGGGCGACTTGCCCCGGGGCCTCCACCACAACTGCCAACGTGTCCATTCCCGCTCCCCGGAAAGGCGCAACCTGTGTTGGCCTCTCTCTCATTCCGCATCCTAACAAGCCGAAGCCGGATGTAAAGCTGACTTGACGCTTTTAGGCGTCAAATAATTTTGACACCCGAATGCGGAACCACCGACCTAGCGGTCAGCGAGCAAAAGCCGGCTGATCATTGGCAAGGCGGTCCGAATTTCGCGCACCCGTGAAAATCCGGCGGACAGCAGCATGGCCTTGTAGGCGTCGGCAGTGCGCGGCCGGCCTGAGCCCATCGCCCAGAGATACAGCCCGAAATAGGCGTCGCCCATCGCCTCGGCGCCGCGCGTCCCGGCCATTGGTTCGGCGATCAGCAGGCGGCCCCCTGCCGGCAAGGCGGCATGGATGCTGGCGAGCAACGCCGCGACCACGGCATCGTCGTGGTCATGGAGAATCCGCACCAGGCTGATCAAGTCGGCCCCCGCCGGCAGTGGGGCGTCGCGGAAGCTGCCGCCATGCACCACAACCCTGTCCAGCCCGCGCGCCGCGAGCACAATCCTCGCTGTGTCAGCGACAGGCGGCAAGTCGAACAGCGATAGCTCGAGCGCTGGATAACGCGCCGCAACTTCGGCCAAAAACGCGCCATGCCCACCACCAATATCGAGCAGGCGGGCGTAACGGCTGAAATCATGCGCGGCGATCAGCTGTTCCGCCACCATAGGCTGCGACGCTGCCATCAGCGCCGAATAGGCGGCCGCAGCCGGATCGGCGGCGGCGCTCGCCGGTTCACCGCGCCCGGCCGGCCCCGCATAGCTCCAGAAATCGGCCAATTTACCGCCGCCGCGTCCCTGCCGCAGCATGGCCAGCGGGTCAGCGAGATCGTCATAAAACAGCTTGTGATGTTCGATCATCGCCAGCGCGCCCGGATTGCTCGCCAACGCTGCGCCGCGCTGGCCTAGGGTCCAGCGATCGCCGAGCAGGGGCTCGACCAGATCGATCGCCTGCGCCGCCGCCAGCAGCCGCCGCATCGCATCGTCCGCCAGCCCAGCAGCGCCAGCCAGCGCCAGTGTCGTCGCCGGCGCCTGTGACAGTGCCGCAATCACCCCGGCATCGACGGCCGCAGTAAGGGTCTTGGTATAGACAAACCCAGTAATCACCCCGAACATCGTTGTGGCATGGTGCTGCGCGACGCGGCGCAATAGCGGCAGCCGCATCGACCAGCGCTGGAAGGCCGGGTCGCCGAGCCAGCGGTTGCGAAGCAGCAGCCAGCGTTCGCGCAGCGTCGGCGTCGAGTTGGTGTCAGCCATGGTGTCATAGACTCTGGACAGTTGGTCCCGGCGGGTCAATCATGGCCCCGCCGGAACGGTGCAGCAATTGTGCCGGACCGGCGCTTGAGTTCGCGCCTACAAGGCGCTGGGGATAGACTTTGGGCCGCACAGGCGATCAACAGGACCATGGCGTTGTCGTCATCGGCGCCGGCATCGGCGGCCTGTGCGCTGCCGCGCTGTTGGCAGCGCGCGGCGTGCCAGTAACGGTGGTCGAGCGCATGGCAACGCCCGGCGGCAAGCTGCGCACGGTGGACGTGCGTGATGATGCCGGCGGCGACACGGCCATCGATGCCGGCCCGACCGTGTTCACCGCCCGCTGGATTTTCGAAGCCCTGTTCGCTGAGCTCGGCGAAGACATGTCCAACCATCTGACGTTGCTGCCCAGCGAGCGGCTGGCCCGCCACGCCTGGCAGGATGGATCGCAGCTCGATCTCTGGGCCGATCCGGTGCGCAGCCGCGATGCCATTGCCGCCTTTGCCGGGCCGGCCGAAGCACGCGGTTGGGACGATTTTCGCGCCGAATCGGCGCGTATCTGGAACGCCCTTGAACATCGTTACATGGCGGCGCCGGTCACGTCGCCGCTGGGTCTTGCCATGCGCTTCGGCGTCGGCGGCATCGGCGACATGCTGGCGATCAATCCATTCCAGACGTTGTGGTCGGCGCTCGGCAAGCATTTCAAGGACCAGCGCCTGCGCCAGCTATACGGGCGCTATGCAACCTATTGCGGCGCTTCACCCTATGAAGCCACCGCCACGCTGATGCTCATCGCCCATTTGGAGGCGCGCGGCGTCTGGTTCGTCGAAGGCGGCATGCACCAGGTTGCACAGGCAATCGCCGGCCTTGCCGCAGCGCGCGGCGCCGTGTTCCGCTACAACGCCCATGTCCGGGAAATCCGTGTCATCGGCGGCCGCGCCGCCGGCGTCGTGCTCGCCGATGGCGAAATCATTCCGGCCGCCGATGTGCTGGCCAATTGCGACGCCAGCGCCATCGCCGACGGCGCGTTCGGCGAGGCAGTGCGCGGCGCCGTGACCGGAACGAAGCCCGCCGACCGGTCGCTGTCGGGCCTCGTCACCATGATGACGGCCGACGCCAGCGGCTTCACCCTCGACCGGCACAATGTGTTCTTTTCGGACGATTATGCCCGGGAGTTCCACCAGATTTTCAAGGACCACCGGCTGCCGTCGGCGCCAAGCGTCTATATCTGCGCCCAAGACCGCCCGGGCCGCACAACCGGCGCCGAGCGCCTGCAGATCATCGTCAATGCGCCCGCCACCGGCGACGGGCGCGCACCAACCCCAGGGGAGATCGAGGCATGTCAGACGGCGACATTCACAGGCTTGGCGCGGTGCGGGCTGATGCTGACGCCCAGGGCCAGCGCAGTGGTGGGGCCGGCGACGTTCGAGGCGCTTTTCCCTTCGACGGGTGGAGCCCTTTATGGTCGGGCCTCGCACGGGTGGCGGGCCAGCTTCCGCCGGCCGGGCAGCCATTCCCGGTTGGCGGGGCTGTGGCTCGCGGGGGGGTCGGCGCACCCGGGCGCGGGCGTCCCGATGGCGGCCTTGTCCGGCCGCTTGGCGAGCGCTGCGATTCTTTCGGCCCGCGCTTCGACGCGCGTATCGGTGCCAACGGCTATCGCTGGTGGTACATCGACGCCGAATCCGACCCAGGCAGCGGTGACAGCTTTGGGCTAACTATCATCGCTTTCATCGGATCGGTGTTCTCGCCCTATTACAAGGCGAGCGGCCGCCATGCGCCGGAAAATCATGTCGCGCTCAATGTCGCGCTTTATGGCCCGCGCGGGCGGCGCTGGGCGATGACCGAGCGCGGCCAGGGCGAATTGTGGCGCGACCGCACGCTGCTGAAAATCGGCCCCAGCCAGCTGCATTGGGACGGCAATGGCCTGACCATCGATGTCGATGAAAAGACCGCGCTGTTCCCAAATCGGGTTCGCGGCCGCATCCGCGTGACGCCCGAAGTACTGGGCCAGCGGCGTTTCCGCCTCGATCCGCAGGGCCGCCACGTCTGGGAGCCGCTGGCGCCGCGCTCGCGTGTCGAAGTCGCCTTGTCCGACCCCGATCTTTCGTGGAGCGGCCAGGGCTATTTCGACGCCAATCATGGCAGCGAGCCGCTCGAAGCCGGCTTTGCCGACTGGCAATGGTCGCGCGCGCACCTTGCCGGCGGCGACACGGCGGTGATCTACGAAGGCAAACTGCGCAGCGGTGACGATTTCGGCATGGCGCTGCGAATCGGCCGCGATGGCAACGCCGAAGTCTGCGAAATGCCGCGTGGTGTCGTGCTGCCGCGCACCGGCTGGGCCATCAACCGCCTGACCCGAGCCGACACGCCCGACGCCGCCAGCGTGCGCGCGACCTGGGAGGACACGCCATTCTATTCCCGCACCGCACTGTCAAGCCGGCTGTTCGGCGAGGATGTCCACGCCGTCCATGAATCGCTTTCACTCGACCGTTTTCGTTCGCCGCTCGTGCAATGGATGCTGCCCTGGCGGATGCCGCGCCGGGCCTAAAGGCAATTTTTTACACAATGCTGTGAGCCACAGCGGTCTAATATGGTGCGATCGGCGAACACTGGAAAACGCCGGGCTCAATCCGCCTTATCGTCATCTTTTGGCGGTTTTTCGCGCAGGGACCAGAGCTGGTAAATCGTGAACACCGCGACCACGCCAAAGGTCATCGCCATCTCGATCAGGCCGTAATATTTGGGGTTCACCGCAACCTTCCGCTATTTGCTTCGCAGCGCCCGGTCGTCGCTTGCCGCCAACCAGGTCGCCGCCGCCCAGGCGGCGACATTCTGGTCAAGCTGACCCCGGTCGATCTTGTCGAGCGTGTCATCCGGCGTGTGATGCAAATCGAAATAGCGCGTCCCGTCCTGCTCCAATTCCATGATGGCGGCGCCTTGCGCGCCCAACGGCG
>JAYUUE010000369.1:0-2681 GCA_043754785.1 Polymorphobacter sp.
TTGATCCACATTTTCACGCCGAGCGATTTCTTGGCTTCGGCTTCCGAATTGGCGGCGGCGGTCTGGGCGATCAGCTGCTTCTCGCGCGCTGTCAACGGCCGGACATTGTCGAACCAGCCGTCGATGGCGGGGGTGTGGCCATCGGCTTCCACAAGCGTGTTCAGCGCCTGCACCAGGTGCCACGTCGGGCTGTCGACGCTGGCATGATAACTGGAGTGGATATCGCCCTTCGGCCCGCGACCCCATTTTTCGCCGCTGGAGATCAACTGGAATTCCAGCGGGCCCTTGGCGCCGAGGTTGATCTGGACGGCGCCGTTCTGCGCTTGCCAGGCAGTCGGGATGATGACGCCCTCGCATTTTTTCAGCGCTTTCACCACGTCGGGCGCCTGGGCGATCTGGTGGAAGTGCGGGCTGGCGATTTCTTCCTCGCCTTCCGCCACCAAGACGAGATTGACTGGCAGCTTCTTGCCAGCCGCGCGAAAGGCGTGGAGGGCCGCTAGGAATGCCGCCTCGGGGCCCTTCTGGTTGATGGCGCCGCGGCCGACGATGACTTTGCCGAAGCCAGGCTTGTCGACGATGGCGGCATCGAACGGCGGCGTCGTCCATTCGGCCGGGTTGACCTGCTTCACGTCATACATGAAGTAAATGCCCATGGTGCGTTTGGCGCCCGCATCGAGGGTGGCAAAAATGCCGGGCTGGCCATCGGTCGGCATTTTCCGGACGGTCTGGAAGCCAGCGTCCTTGAGCAGGCCCATCGTGTAATCGCAGGCAGCATCCATTTGCCAATTTTCAGCGGCGATGCCGGGGTGCTTGATCCAATCCTGAATGCGGGCGATGTTTTCCGGCAGCTGCTTGTCGACGGCGGCGCGGATGGCGGGCATGTCGCCACCGGCAGCGAGCACGGGGCGGGGGCGCAACAGCGTTCCGCCGATGAGTGCTGCGCCAGCAAGAAGGCTGCGGCGGCTGGTGATGATGTCGGTCATGTGGCGTCCCCAGGGTTGGCCAGCCATCAAGCGCGAAAATCAGGGCGAGTCCAGAGGGTTGCTGAGCAGAGTGTGGGCCGCGATAACATTATTGAAAGTTTGGAAAGTCACGAAAGTCACTCCAAATCCGTTTTATTCGGTCCTTTGGTATCTTACGCGCGCGCGGTGATGCCATCCGCACCGGCGCGGCGCGGCGAAAGCAAATGAAAGGATTTCAAAGAGCTCTTAAGGCTTATACTATAACCGGATTGGTGAAAAATGGCAAGTCTTTTCGAATCATTCCCCGGCCTCCGGGTGTGGCGTTCGCAGCAGGGCAACCATGCCGGCACGGTCCCCGGCGAGGGCGCGTGCGCGCAACGCCAGCGCCAGCGTCACGCCGCCGCTGCCATGCGGGGCAAAGGCGAGCGGTTCGAGGATTTGGGCGGCTGCCCGCAGGTTGCCGGCCTGCGCCGTCGCCATCGCCATCGTGATGACGACCTCCGCCACCTGCGGCGCCAGTTCGTAAGCCCGCAGCAACACATCCATGTCCGTTGGAGTCAGCGGACCGGCTGCAAGATCGTTGAGGCGGATATAGGCGAGCAGGGTCCGCCAATCGGTCGGATCGGCGTTGAAGGATTGCACCAGCAGCTTGCGGGCCGCTGTCCGCGCCTCCGGCGTCGGCCGGGCGTCACCCGTGACAGCCTGGGCGCGCCAGCGCAGCAGCGTGGAATCCTTGGGGTTTTCAGCGAGCAGCGAATCGATCTGCGCTATTGCTGCGGCATGATCTCCCATCGTCAGTTCAAGCAGCGCCAGCGTCCGCCGGGCCATGGGATCGCCAGGCGTGCGTGCGGCGGCGGCGCGTACGGCGGCAATGGCGGCCATGCGCCTGTCGGGCGCAACGCCATATTCGAGCGAGACCAGTTGCATCAGCATCGGGTCCGCAGCGGCATCCAGTGGCGTCACCGAAACGGCGGCAGGCAGCGGCACCGGCCGATTGAAGCGAGTGAAGGTATTTTCGCGGCTGTTCAGATAGGTTTTCGGCTTGCGTTCGAACCCCGGAAGATCGGGGTCGATTTCGGTTTTGAACGCCGTGAGCGGATCGGCGCCGCTGCTGGTCGCCTTGAGATAAGCCATCAGCTTGCCGGTCATGCCGGGCGTGCGGAACAGATAATGTGTCAACAGCCAGCTTTGGGCGTAAAACATCGACACGTCGGCGACGGTGCGTCGGCCCTGGTCGCGTTCCAGCAGGCGTTCGAGCGGCAGCCATTTGCCGTGCGCCAGCCATAAGGCACGTGCCGGATTGATATTGCCGAATTCGATTCGATCGGGCCTGAACACCGCCGTTGCAAAATATTCGGCAAAGCCTTCGACATACCAGGCCGGATAGGCGGCGGCGCTGCTGCCGAGCATGAAATGATGGGCATATTCGTGGAGGAGGACAGCCTGGCTCGAATCGCTGGTATCGGCAAAGGCGGCGATGCGGCCGAGGCTGGCGGCGTAGAAGCCGGTGATTTTGGTACCCACCTTGCCGAAAGGCCTGGCGGTCGCGATCAACCGCACAAGGAAAATATCGAGTCGCGGGGCATCCTCGAGAGGGGGCTGGCCACTGGTGACATCGGCGAGCAGGCTGCGGAAATCTTCGAGCAGAGCTGCCTTGGCGGTGAGCGCCTTGACGGGTTCGTCGCCATAGACGCGAAAATGCGCCGATTGCGCGACCTT
>JAYUUE010000370.1:0-7913 GCA_043754785.1 Polymorphobacter sp.
CGATGACCGCAACGACGTTCATCTTGAGCGCCAGGCTGGTCCAGCCGTCGGCAAGCTGTAGCTGATGCGGCACCTGCATCAGCGCATTGAGAAACGTTCCAATGGCCAGCATGGCGAGGACCGGCGCGGTGCGTTCCGCCAGCACCGGGTCGCCTGACCATGCAAAAAGGATGCCCCGCGGAAAGACCGCCAGCAACAAGGTCAGCGGCACCAGCAGCACGCAAACGGTCTGCGACGCATCGTGATAGGCCCGCGCCAGACGAATCTTGTCGCCTGTCGCCACCAAGGCGACCAGCAGCGGAAACACCGCCTGAATGACAGGACCGACTGCCATGTAAATGCCGGCGGCCACTGTCGAAGCGAGCATGTAATAGCCAAACTGGTCGAGTGGCAGCAACCGGGACAGCAGAAGCTTGTCGACTTGGGTCAGCAGCACGGCAAGGATCGTCATACCCAGCATGCCACCGGCAAAACGACGAATTTCGATCAACGCCGGTAGCGAAAAGCGGCCCGGTTCGGCTGTGCGAGGCAGTGCAAAATGCAGCTTGCCGGCAAATACGGCCAGCGTCACGATCGACACCAACGCCTGCCAAATGAAAAACGCCTGGATGGTCGGGACCATGGAAAGCACAGCGACCGCGCCGACGCCGCGCAGCACGGCGAGCACGACGCCAGCGACGTTGAGCCACACTTGCTGCTGCAACCCGATGATGCCGCTGCGGTAAATACCTTCGCAGAAGCGCAAGGCCACCACGACACCAAGCAACGACAGCCCGCGGGCGACTTCATCAACCGAAAGTTGTTGAACCTGCAACCAGTGGTGGGCCAGATCTCTGGACGCGGCGGTCAGAGCCAGCGCGATGACCAACGCCAACCCGAACACGACTATTTCCAGGCTGCGCAACAGATCCTTGATCGATTTCGCCGACAATGCGCCAGCGGTGAAGCGCGCCATTTCGCGATTGAGCGTCGGTGTCATGCCCAGATCGAGCAAGGTCAGCCAGACTTGAATGACCCCAAACAAGCCGACAAGCGCATAGGCTTCGATCGATAGATAGTGAATGTATACCGGCACGAGCAGCAGTGCCAACGCCGATGCCACCCCTTGGCCGATGAAGTTGGCGACGATGTTGCGCTTTACGCTCACGTCTCACGGCCTGAAAAATATCGTTGAAACCCCACAGCCGGGTGCGCCTGCACGCGGAAAAACGCCGCTTCTGAGTGCCGATTTTGCTTGTGCATCGCTGCGCCGTCGCACAATAGCGTCGTGTCGGGAAGGCCAAATCGCAACGTTCAGGCACAGCATTTGCCTTCGCATTTCCTTCCAAGGCACTAACAACAGGTGGCTCAAGGCGTGTCCTCGCGCGATTTTCTGGTCTTGGAGCGCGTCCCGATCGGCCACCGCGCCAACTATGCCCGGACTGCTGCGGCCATTCTCGATGCGACGTGCCGGATCGGCTTTTCGCTGCGCACGCTGCGGGATGCGCTGGCGGCGCGGCATCTGATGATCACCACGTTTGAAAGTTCCCCCGCGCTTTATCTCGGATTGCTTTTGTTGCGCAGTTTGGCGGGGCGCTCGTCGACCGTGATCCTGACGCGCTCCCATGTGCGGCCAACCGGCGGTTCGCTCCGCGGTGTGCTCAAATCCGCCGGGCATAATGTGCTGCAACAATTGCCGTCCGTGCAGCGGCTGACGATTACACCGCCGGCCGACACGCCGCCCGAGAAAAACGCGCCGATCTATATCGAGGACATCGAATTCTGGGATTTGCCGAACGCTATCCTGACGGGTCATTCGGCTACCGCGCTCAGCCAACGCGCCGTCGATCTCGCCGAAGCGCGACCGATCATCCTGGTGGCTGGAACATTGGAGCGATCAAAAGGGCTGCTTTTCCTAGCGGCCATGCTGGCAGCGCGCCCGGCACTGCGCGCGCGCTTCGCGTTCATATGCGCCGGGCTTGTGGATCTCGCCGACCGTGCGGATTTGGCGCCGCTGGCAACCATGGTCGACCTTTGGGAAGATCGCTATCTCGACGACGACGAGATTCATTCGCTTTATGGCGTCACCACTGCCGTCTGGTGCTGTTATGATGTGTCGTATGACGTCTCGTCGGGCGTGTTTGGCCGGGCCATCCAGTTCGCTCGCCCGACGATCGTGCGCGCCGGATCGATCATCGACCGCATCCAGGACCGGTTGTCGCTGGGGGTAAAGCTGAATTATGATGACGTGTGTGGTTCGGCCGAACAACTGCTGAACTGGAATCCGGTAGCGGGCCAGCCGACCGGTCGCTACAGCGAGGGTGCCGCACGTCTGCGTGCCCTCGTATTGTCGCATGCGGCGCCGACCCGCCGGGAGAATGGCTGATGTGCGGTATCCTGGGCGTCCACCTGCCACTCGAAACGCACCGCAATCGTTTTGCCACTGCCTTGCAGATGCTTGCACATCGCGGACCCGACGGTGACGGGATTTTCGATGACGATGCGATACTGCTGGGGCATCGGCGACTGGCGATCATCGGGTTGGGCCCGGCCGGTGATCAGCCCATGATCGATGGCGAGACGGGCGTGGCTATGGTCTTCAATGGCGAAATCTACAATTACATCGAAATCCGCGACGAGCTCATCCGCGAGGGCGTGACGTTCACGACCGGCACCGACACCGAAGTGTTGCTGAAAGCCTGGTTGAAATGGGGTCCGGCGGCACTGCCAAGATTGAATGGCATGTGGGCATTCGGCGTGTGGGATCCGCGCAGCCGGGATCTGGTGATCTGCCGCGATCGTTTCGGCGTTAAACCCATGTATTATGCGGTACGCGGCCGAAGCCTGATGTTCGCGTCCGAACCCAAGGCGCTGTTCCGGCTCGACCCGGCGCTCGCCGAACCCGATCCGACAGCGATACGCGACCTGTTCGCCACAAGCCGATCACACGCCGGCACCAGGACCTTTTTTGCCGACATCGCAGCCCTTGCCCCAGGGCATTATGCCCGTGTCAATCGCCACGGCAAACTCGCGATGGAGCGCTATTGGGATTATCCCGAGAAAGCCGACGCTGGCGGCAATGACGCAGACCGGTTTGCAACATTGTTCGACACGGCGGTGGCAGTTCGGCTGCGCAGCGATGTGCCGGTGGGGCTGACGCTGTCGGGCGGGCTCGATTCGAGTGCCATTCTGGCGTCAGCGGCGCAGACGGTCGCGACGCCGCTGCGTTGCTTCACATCGGTCTATTCCGACCAGTTGCGCGGTGAGGAAGCGTGGGCGCAGCGGGCCGCGGCGTTGGTCAATGCCGATCTCTTGAGCATCCACGCCCGTATCGATGACTGGCAAGCAACGCTCGAAAAGATCGTCTGGCACATGGATTCGCCCGGTTATTCGCCGGCGGTTTTCCCGCTGTGGCGAATTATGCAACAGGCGCGCGCCGATGGCATCACCGTGCTGCTCGAAGGCCAGGGCGCCGATGAACTGCTGGCGGGCTACCCGCAATATGTGCCCTATGGACTTGCTGCGGCGGTGCGCGACGCCGCCGCCGGCCGCGACAACGGCGGACGATTCCTGGCGCTTGCACGCGGCAGCATCCGCACCTTTGGCGTCAAATGGTCGATTCTGTGGTTGTTGCGGCACGCCTTCCCGTCCGGTTACCGGCGGTGGAGCGCCGCGCGCGGCGCCGGCCCGGTGTTCCGTGCTGACTGGACGGCGGCGATACCGACCGAGCCGGCCACCGAACCCACCCGCCGCGAACCGCTGTTTGCGCGGCTCGCGGCCGATCATGCGCGCGATGTTCTGCCCGCGCTGCTCCACTATGGCGATGCAATCAGCATGGCGCACGGCATCGAGAGCCGCCAACCATTTCTGGACTATCGCCTGGTGGAATGGGTCTTTCGCAGCCAGCCGGCGCTGTTGGAAGGCGGCCAGACCAAGCGCCCGGTCCGCGACTATCTGCGCCGCGTGGGCTTCGGCATTATCGCTGCGCGCCCCGACAAGCAGGGCTATCCCACACCGCTGGTCGACTGGCTGCGCGGCGGTGGCACCGACAGCTTCCGCGCCCTGCTCGCCGACCCTGCAAATCTGATCTGGAACATCTTCGACAAAGCGGTCGTCGCCGTGCGCCTGGATCAGGCCGTCGCCGGCAACTATGGCGCTCTCAACCAGCTTTACAAGATCTTGACCATCGACATCTGGTTGAAGCAACTCGCTGCGCATCGTAACTGGTCGGCCAGCATTGCGTCGGAACCAGCGAGCGAAAGAGCCGCATAGATTCGCGGCTTAGCCCCGCCTGTGGCAGACGACAGCCCGCTCGACTGCTTCAGCAAACCCGGCAGCAAACGCGACCAGCCGCGCCGCCTGCCCGGCTCGCGCCGCAGCCCGTCGGGCCGCGTCATCGGGCAGGGCCAAACGGGCAGGAAACCGCGCCAGCAGTGCCGCCAATGCCGCCGCATCATGCGGCGCGAAATAGGCGGCCGCGTTGCCCATGTTGCCCTCTATCTGCTCGCGGTGCACGGCAATGTCGGACAGCAGCAACGGTACGCCCAGCGCCTTTGCCTCTTCAACCGTAGTACTCCAGCCTTCGAATAGCGAAGGGTTGAGAACGGCAGCGGCATTGCCCATCAGCGTCGTCAGTTCGGCATATGGCACCACGCCGAGCATCTGAAACGCATCCCCGATGCCAGCGGCGGCGAGTTGGCTGGCAAGCGCTGGAAAATGCGCCGGATCACGCATGTCCTTTTGCAATCCCGAAGCGACAACCCGGGCCGGGCTTCCCTCTGCCTTCAGCGCCGCCAAAGCCTTGATAACGACGGCGTGATTCTTGTGCCGCCAGAATTGATTCGGCAAAAATACATAGCTGCCACTGATGCCGTGACGTGCCAGAATTTCGCCGGCATCTGGAGCAACGGCCGGCGGCGGTTGCACGGCGAACGGCACCGCAATGGTGCGCCCGGCCGACGACGGGAAAAAGCGCAGGCAATCGGCCTCGGCGCTGCGGCTGCTGAGCATGAAGACGCGCGGCCCGGCCATGCGCAGGTGGAGCAGCAGATCGCGTCGCAGCCGGTCCGACGTCCGAAACATGCCCGGAAGGTGGCGGTGCTGAAAATCCGGATACCATGACACGATCGGCACTGCGGCGCGCCAACCGAAATAACTGCCGGCTTCAAACACGGCATCAATGCGTGCTGCCGCGAAAAGCCGCTCGGACACTGCATCGCGTCCGGCGGCGATGGTCGGCACAGCACGGCGGCGCAGCCGATCGCCGTTGAAATCCGTCACCGCAATGCATTCGACACCGACGCTCTGACAGAATTGCCGCAAGCCGTCGCCATCCTGGTCGGTTCCGGCGAACACCACAGGTTCGATACCGCCGGCGCCGTGACGCTGCACGACCTGCACGAGATTGCGCAGATAATTCTGCCCGCCCAGCCAGCCGGCGCCGCCGACGGCCGAAAATGCCACCCGCCGGGTCATGACCGCCGCGACTGGCGGAACCAATCGACATATTCGCTGATGCCCTGTTGCACGGGGACGCGCGCAGCAAAACCGGCGGCGGCGGCACGGGAGGGATCGGCGACGAGGCTGGCCGGATCGCCTTCGCGGCTGATGCCCGAAAACACCGGGCGGAGCGCCTTGCCCCAGGCACCACATATGCTGCCGGCGATGACCGATACCGGCGTCGCCACCCCCGTGCCACCATTGAGCACGCCCGGCGGCACCTCAGTCCCAGCAGCCAGAGTGAGGAGCGCGACAGCGTCAGCTACATGGAGCCAGTCCCGCCGCTCTCCACCGGTGCCGCCGAGCGCCAGCGCGACGCCCGCTGGCGCCGCAGCACAGCGGCGGCATAGCTCGAACAACAGCTGTTTTTCAAGGCCCGTGCCATAGACCGAGAACAGCCGGACCACCGTGGCTTCAACGGCGAAATGGCGGCGATAGGAGGCCACCAGCGCCTCGAGCATGACCTTGTGGGTGCCATAGGGCGAGGTCGGCGCGAGGGGGGCGTCTTCGGCAGCGCGGCCGGGGCCGACATCGCCGTAAACCGCCGCGCTGGAAGCAGCGACCAGGCGGGCGCGCGGTGCCGACTGGCGCATCCAGTCGAGCAGGCGCGCGCTGGTCGCCACGGTGCGTTCAAAGTCTTCGTGCGGATGGGCTAGCGACGGCGCCACTGCCGAGCCGCCGGCGAGGTGAAACACCGCATCGAAACCGCCGGCCTGATCGGCCAGCGCCGAAAGATTGGCGGCATCGATGCTGCCGTTGATCCAGAAGTCCACCCCATCCGCCGCCGCATCCGGCCAGGCGCCATGGCCCAGCCCGGCAGTCTGATGGCCGGATGCCGCCAGCGTGCGCGCCAGATGCCGGCCGATGAAACCGCGCGCGCCGGTGATGCAGTAACGCGCCATCTTCGGTCAGCCCGGCTTGCGGCAGATGTAGCTGATCAGGCGGCCGGGCCGCCGGTCGATGCGTGACAGCAGCGGCGCCACCTTCCAGAAACGGCCGCCGCCGACCACGGCGGCGATGGCCTTGCCCGCCAGTGGCACCCGCAGCGCCAGCGATTCGGGCGTCATCGGGGCAAGGTTGATCGGACTGTCGAGCGAACGGATTTCGCGGGTTATCGTCAGGCCGGCGTCCGCGATCGCGCCGCGGTATTCGGCCAGCGTATAGGCGTGCTCGCCGCCGTAAAGCTGATGCAGCGGGTGGCGGGCATGAAAGGCGGCGAGCTGATCGGGACCAGTGATGACGTGATCGCGGATGGCCACCAACTGCCCGCCCGGCCGCAGCAGCCGCGCGATTTCGGCACAAAGCTTGGGCAACGACCTGGCGTGGTGAAGCACCTGGCGCGCAACGACCAGATCGAAGGCGGCGGCCGGGAACGGCAGCGCTTCGCCGAACGATTCGACGACGGTAATCGACAGACTTTCAGCGGCCGCCAGACTGCGGATCGCCGCCGCGCCGACGAGCGCGCTCGGGTCGGGTTCGACCGCATCGACGATCCAGCCGTCCTTAGCGAGCGCATAGGAGGCGATGCCGTTGCCGGCGCCCAGATCAAGCGCGCGGCCTGGCAGGGTGGTGATTTCGGCGCGGATGGCGGTCCATTCGGCGCTGGCGTGATAGCGCGCGGCGGCGGTGGCGACCGGCTGGTCGAAATAGCAGGCCTCGACGAGCGCCCGCTGGTCAGGCCGGGCGATCAGGCCGCGAACCGCATCTTCCCACGTCAACGGATGCGGTTTCATGGCTGCAACTGCCTAACGAATTGCGCCGGATTGCCGGCGAACAGGGTGAAGGGCGGCACATCATGGGTAACCACGCTGTTCGCCGCGATGATTGCGCCGTCGCCCACCGTCACACCCTTCATGATGGTGGCGCCAAAGCCGATCCAGACGTCATCGCCAATCGAGATCGGCGCCGACCGCATCTCGACCTGTGCCGGATGGCCGGTCGTCGCGATGGCGCGAAAGTGCGCGTGCCGCGCCGCCGCGCCGGTCGGATGGCCGTTGGTATCGTGGATATTGACGTCGTGCGAGACGAGGACGCGGTTGCCGATCGTAACCGAGGCGGCCGACCAGATGCGGCTGTTCTCGCCGACAAAGCACCAGTCCCCTACATCGATTTTGCCGCCATGATTGAAGACGAACAGCTCGCCGCGAACAATCGAATGCGCGCCGACGCGGACCAGCTCGGGCGTTTTTCGCGGGTTGAGAACGGCGCCGGTTGCCATCACGCGCGCCGATGGATCGAGCATTGCGAGGTGGCGATAAGCGCAGGTCCGATACCGCGCACCAAGCGCATCACGGACTCGCAACAGGAAAAGCCATCCGGCGCGCATCAGGCCCCCACCAGCGCGTGGAGCCTGGCCCGCGCGGCGCGGGCGGCCTTGACGAACACATTGCTGCTGCCGCCGAAATCGCGGCGAGCAGCGTTCCGAACCAGCGCCA
>JAYUUE010000371.1:0-2674 GCA_043754785.1 Polymorphobacter sp.
ATCATCGCGTTGAAATAGGGCGGAGGACAGCAGTTGTCGATGTGGCGCACGGGATGGTTGTCGGCGGTGCCGGTGCTGGCGGTGGTGCTTGTCGCCCAGCCGGCGGCGGCGCAGTTTTCGGAAGCGTATAATTTTCTGAAGGCGGTCAAGGATAAGGATGGCAGCAAGGCGACGCAGGCGCTCGACAAACCCGGCGGCAACACCATCGTCAATACCACGGACGGCGACACCGGAGAAACCGCGCTGCACATCGTCACGCGGCGCAGCGACTTGACCTGGGTCGGCTTTTTGCTGGGCAAGGGCGCCAACGTCAACGCACGTGACCGCGGGGGCGATACCCCGCTGATCATCGCGGTGATCTCGCGGTGGGGCGAAGGCGTCTCGCTGTTGACGCGGGTCAAGGCGCAGCTCGATACGCAGAACCGGCTCGGCGAAACCGCGCTGCTGAAGGCGGTGCAAGGCCATGACCGAGACAACGCCAAGGTTCTGATCGACGCCGGCGCCAACCCCGACATCAGCGACAGCAGCGGTGTTTCGGCGCGATCGGCGGCGAACGATGACCCGCGGTCAGCATCGATTGCCAAGCTGATCAAGGACGTTCCGGTGCGCAAGGCCAAGGCGATGCAGGGGCCGTCGCTGTAGGTTTCAAAAGTCCTCCCCCTCAGGGGGGAGGCGACTCGCGCGTCTTCGCGCGGCGGGTGGGGGTCCATGCGTGACGGGGCGTGTGGACCCCCACCCGGGCCTCGCTGCGCTTGTCTCTCGCCTCCCCCGTGAGGGGGAGGACTATTTCATGCGCCTATGCCGCATGGCCCCCGGCACCGTAACAGCCTAGACCCTCTGGATGGAACGTCCATCCATTGCTGCCAGCGCTTTTGATCGGCCGGGGGTGCGGGTTCGCACCCTGGCGACGCTGCGCTGGATCGCGATTTCCGGGCAGTTCGCCACGCTGATCGTCGTCGGGCTGTATCTGCGCTTTCCGCTGCCATGGCAGTCGTTGCTCGCTGCCATATTGGCTTCGGCGCTGCTCAATGTCGGGTTGACGGCGCTCTATGGTCGCAACGCCCGGTTGCAGGGGCGTGAACTGCTGCTGCACCTGGGGTTCGACCTGTTGCAGGCCGGGCTGCTGCTGTTCCTCACCGGCGGCCTGTCGAACCCTTTTGCCGTGCTGCTGATCGTTCCCGTCACCATTGCGGCGACGCTGTTGCCGGCGCGGCAGATGGCGCTGCTCGGCGCCTTGGCGATGGCGGTTCTGCTGGTGCAATGGTTCTGGGCCAAGGAGTTGCCCTGGGCCGGGCCGCCGATCTATTTCCCGCCGGTCTATCAGGTCGGTGTCGCCATCGCGCTGGCGCTGGCGATCGGCTTTCTGGCGATTTATCTGTGGATGGTCTCGGCCGAAGCGCGTGACCGGGCGCGGGCGCTGGTCGCCACCGAAGCGGCGCTGACGCGCGAATCGCGGATGTCGGCACTCGGCAGCCTGGCGGCAGCGGCAGCGCACGAACTGGGCGGGCCATTGGGCACCATCACGCTGGTGGCGCACCACCTCGCCGAATCGCTGGGTGACGATCCGGATTTCGGCGACGACATCCGCCTGCTTGAATCGGAAGCGGCGCGCAGCCGGTCGATCCTGGTGCGGATCGCCCGGCGCGCCGAAGCCGAGGATCCGTTTACCCAGTTGGGGCTCGATGTGCTGCTTCACGAGGTGGCGAATGCCGTTGCCCCCGCGCGGGTGCCGGTGCACATTCGCGCCCCGGCACCGCAGCCGCTGGTGCGGCGGTCCCCCGAACTGCTCCACGGCTTGCAGAATCTGGTCGCCAATGCCGTGCGCCATGCCGGGTCGGCGGTGGAACTTCATGCAGCATCGACGGGGGCCGAAGTGCGCATCACCGTGCTCGATGACGGGCCGGGCTTTGCCGACAGCATCCTGCCCAAGCTCGGCGAGCCCGATCTGGGGCCGTCGCATTCCGGGTCGGGCGGCACCGGCCTCGGCATTTTCATCGCGACCACGCTGATCGAACGCACCGGCGGCCGACTGGCGTTCACCAATCGCAAGATCGGCGGCGCCCAGGTTGATGTGCGGTGGCTGCGATCCCATATCGAAATGGCGCATCAGGAGTGACGAACATGGCCAATGTAGCGGGCGAAACCGAAGCAGTGGGGATTCCCCTGTTGTTGTGTGACGATGATGCGCCATTCCGGCAGCGGTTGCAGGTCATGCTCAACCGCAAGGGCTTTGCCGTGACGGCGGTCGGCACGCTGTCCGAAGCGCGGATCGAGGCGGCGCGGATGCGGCCCAGCCATGCGGTGGTCGATATGCGGCTGGATGATGGCAACGGCCTTGATCTGGTCAGCGAACTGCGCGCCCAGTCGCCCGACGTGCGGATCGTCGTCTTGACCGGCTATGGCAATCTGGCGACGGCGGTGGCGGCGGTGAAGGCGGGCGCGGTCGATTACCTCGCCAAGCCCGCCGACCCCGAGGATATTGTCCGCGCGCTGACCGCCGAAGCCGGGGCGCGGCCCGAGGCACCGCCGGAACCGATGTCGGCCGACCGGGTGCGCTGGGAGCATATCCAGCGGGTCTATGAACTGTGCGAGCGCAACGTGTCGGAAACGGCGCGGCGCCTGAAGATGCACCGGCGGACGTTACAGCGGATTTTGGCGAAGCGTTCGCCGAAGT
>JAYUUE010000372.1:0-2673 GCA_043754785.1 Polymorphobacter sp.
CCGCACCCTGCGGTGCGAAAAGCGCCAGCCGTCGCCAGTGCGGACCAGCCGGTCGTCGTACGTGCCCGAGTGGTCGGGACCGATAGCGCTGTGAACCGCAAAATAACTGCGCGCGGTGGCCGCATCGCCGGTGACCTCGATCAGGGGGTTGGTGATGTGGTGACGCACGAACCTCAGCGCAGGATTGCGCGTCCCGCCGCCGCTTAGCGTAGCGGCAATTGCCTTGGGACCTTGTGCTTTGGCGCCAGGGTATTCGAGCACGCCGTCGTCGGCGAAACAGGCGGCCAGTTCGGCCACCCGCCCGCGATCGCCGTTGTAGGTGTAGCGCGCGAGCAGGTCGCGGATGGCATCGCGTTCGTCGGCGAGGTCAGGCATTGAAGTTCAGCTTGAGTCCGGGTTCATCCCACCGCGTCCGGACCAGCAGGCCGCGGGTCGAAAAGGTCAGCCAGGCGTCGCGCATGCCTTCGCCGCCGAACGCGATGTTGGTGACGTAGCGGTCGTCGAACGGCGCGAAGCGGGTCTCGCCTGCGGGGGTGACGGTGGTGATCCCGCCGTTGCGCAGCGTGCCGACGCAGACATTGCCCGCCGCGGTCACCGCCATGCTGTCGAACGCAACAGGGCCCGGCGCGGTGGCGACCCAGGTGGGTCGCTGCGTCTCGACCTTGCGCGCATAGCGATAGAGCCGCGCCTGATGGGTGTCGGCGACGAAGACCGTGACACCGTCGGGCGAGAGGCCGACGCCGTTGTAGGACAGCGCATGGCGGTCGATCACGGTGATCGACGTACCGTCGGGCAGGCAGGTGAACAGGCCGCTGGCGGTGCGGATGCCCGAATGGGTCTTGCCCAGATCGGTGAACCAAAGCCGGCCTTCGGCATCGAAGACCATGTCGTTGGGGCCTTCGAGTGAAATGCCGTCGCAAGCGTCGTAAACCCGCTCGAACTTGCCGGTGGCGAGATCGACCCGCTCGATCCGCCCGCGCGCCTGTGGACCGCTTGCGCTCTGCATGGTCGCCGCGTCCATCCCGCCGTTGTTGCAGACATAAAGCGCGCTGTCGGGACCGATTGCCGCGCCGTTGGGGCCGCCGCCGATCTCGCAAATGCTTTCCTTGCGCTCGTTCCAACAGCGCGTGATCCGTCCCGCAGCGATCTCGACCACCACGACCGACCCGTCGGCCATGACCACGGGCCCCTCGGGAAAAGCCAGTCCTTCAGCGACGACTTCCACACCGCCATCCTATATCACCTGGTTAGCTATGTCTTGACAGGCCGTCCGCCGCTGCGCAAGCCTGCAACCCGGAGATAGACCCGATGCCAGTGCCAGCCCATCACATTGTCGCCACTCCGCCGCCGTTCGCCTCGCCGCCGTACCCCAAAGACGTCTTTGCCGGGCGCACTGTGCTGGTCAGCGGGGGCGGTTCGGGAATGGGCCTGGCGATGGCGATGGCTTTTGGCCAGGGCGGCGCCAAGGTTGCGGTAATGGGCCGCAGCCTGGAAAAGGCCCAGGCCGGCGCAGCGAAAGTCGCGGCGCTGGGCGTCCGGGTTCACGCGTTGAGCTGCGATGTGCGCCTGCCCGAGCAGGTTGCTGCTGCGTTCGATCAGGTGGAGGCTGCGCTCGGGCCGATAACCCTGCTGGCCAACAATGCGGGCGCGAACTTCCCCGTGCTCGCCGAAGATATCTCCGCCAATGCCTGGAATGCGGTTACCCGCATCGCGATCGACGGGACCTTTCTGTGCTCAACCGAATTTGCCCGCCGCCTGATTGCGCGGGGGAGTAGCGGAGCGATCGTCAACAATTCGGCGCAATATATTTGGACCGGCTTTCCGGGCGATGCCCATTCGGCGGCAGCCAAGACAGCGCAAGCCACGATGACCCGGAAAATGGCCGCGGATTGGGCAGCGCACGGCATCCGGGTCAACGCGATCGCCGCCGGGTTCTTCCCCCACGAAACCTCGACCGCCGGGCGGCGCGAAGGCGGGACGGACGTTTTGCAGAACATGATTCCGGCGGGACGGACGGGTTCGATCCACGAGTTCGGCTGGCTCTCGGCAATGACCTGTACGCCGATGCTAGGTGGGTTGAGCGGGCAGGTGATCCTCCAGGACGGCGGCGAAAGCCTGCGCCGTTCGCTGATGATGCCCTATTTCGTGCCGCCGCGCGAACGCGCCGATGGCCCCTGGGGGTGGCAGTAGATGGCCTGGCTGGCCGGGAGAACGGCGCGGATCGTGGGCGAAAGCCCGGCGATCGCCGCCGCGCTGGGTGCACAAGGCGCACGATTGGTCGACCATTGGTCAAGCGACATCCTCGTCCATGTTGTCGCCCCTTGCGTGGTCAAGCCCGCCCACGAACTCAGCCACACCGAGTGGCGGACGGCGCTGGATGCCGGGCTCGACCAGCGATTTTTGCTGGCGCGGGACTTTGCCAAGGCGCGGCGCGAAGCGGGGAAAGGCGGGGCAGTGCTCTATGTCGGCGCGCCCGAGCAGGCGCTGGGCAGCGATCATGCCGCTGCTGCGGGCGCGCTGGGCAATCTGACCAAGACGCTGGGCGTGGAATGGGCGCGCGACGGGATCCGCGTGAACGCGATTCTGACCGTTGAATCAGGCGAGACGCTGGGCAACCTCGCCGCCTATCTTGTCAGCGATTATGCCGCCTATGTGACGGGTGCGGTTATGGGG
>JAYUUE010000373.1:0-7869 GCA_043754785.1 Polymorphobacter sp.
CAATTCCAGTCGATCGACCCCATTGCCATCGGCGCCGCCTCGATGGCGCAAGTCCACAAGGGCGTCACGACAGATGGCCGAGCCGTGGCAATCAAGATGCTGCGCCCCGGCATCGAGGCCGACCTTACCCGCGCCATCGATACCTATGAATGGGCCGCAAGCCATATCGAAACCCTCGGCGGCGAATTCGCCCGGCTGCGCCCGCGAGCGGTCATCGCCACTTTCAAGGGCTGGACCGAAGCCGAGCTCGACCTGCGCCGCGAAGCCGCGTCCGCGTCCGAACTTGCCGAAGCCTTGCAGGGCGAACCCGATTTCATCGTCCCGGGCATCGATTGGCCGCGCTCATCGCGCCGCGTCCTCGTCATCGACTGGGTCGATGGTATCAAGATGAACGACACGGCGGCGCTGGCGGCGCTGGATTTCGATCGTCGCAAGCTCGCGATGGTGCTCGTCAACGGCTTCCTCGCCCAGGCCATCGCGCAAGGCTTTTTCCACGCCGACATGCACCAGGGCAATTTGTTCGTCATTCCCCCGGCAGACGGCGATGACGCTCGACTTGCCGTCATCGATTTCGGCATCATGGGCCGCATCAACCGCCGGGCGCGGATGTATCTCGCCGAAATCCTCCACGGCCTTGTCACCGGCAACTACAAGCGCGTCGCCGAAATCCATTTCGAGGCCGGCTATGTGCCCCCTCACCACAATGTCGCGGCATTCGCGACCGCACTCAGGGCCGTCGGCGAACCGATCCGCGGCAAGCGTGCCAAGGACGTCAACATCACCCAGCTGCTCGACGGGCTGTTCGCCATCACCCGCAGCTTCGACATGCAGGTCCAGCCGCATCTGCTGTTGCTGCAAAAGACCATGGTGATGGTCGAAGGCGTCGCCCTCACCCTCGATCCGCAGGTCAACATGTGGGAAGTCGCCGAACCCTATGTGCGTGACTGGGTCCGCGACGAAATGGGCCCTGAAGCGATCATCGCCGACCGCATCGTCGAAAATGCCCGCGCGCTGGCGCGGCTGCCGCGCATTCTGCGCCAATGGGTCGCCGACCATCCGATCCCAGGCGCCGCCCCCGAAGGCCCGGTATTGCCTCCATTGCCGACCGCCCGCCGCGGCTGGTCAACCGCCTGGCTGGTGCTCGCCGCCGCCGCCGGCGCCGCAGCCATGCACTGGTTCACCTGACGCCCTCCCCGTTAACGCGAAGGCGTCGCTTACGGCCGCGGGAAGGGCGGCTTGCGAAGCGAGCGGGGTGGGGGGCCGTCACGTCGAAATCGGTGCCCCCCAACCCCGCTCACGGCTTGGCCACCGCCGCATCGGCCGCGACCGCCGGCGCCGCTTCGGCCACCGGCGCCGCGCCGTCTTCCACCGTCACATCAACTCGCCGCGCCTGCGCCAGCGATCCGGCATCATCGCTGGTATCGATAGGCTTGACGAGCGTGATCGCCGTGATCGACACACCCAGCTTGGCGAGCGCATCGCGCACCGCGAAGGCGCGATTCTTCGACAGTTCGGCATTCATCGCTGCGTCGCCGCGCGGGTCATTAAAGCCCGAAACCTGGAGATGGTTGGCGGGATGCGTGCTGATATAGGTGCGGATCGGCCCGGAAATCGCCTCGAACTTGGGATCGATATCGGACTTGGCGGTATCAAAATAGACCGAAACCATCGGCGCACCGTCCACCTCGCTGCCGATAACATCAGCGCCGGGTGGCGCGGGCACGGCTGCCACAAGCGCAGTGACCGCCACCGGGGCGACAATGGGCACCGGCGCCGGCTTCTTGTGCGTCAGATACCACAGTAGCGCCGCGCCGCCGAGGACGAGCAGCAGCAGCGGCAGATATTCGCCCCAACCTGTCGCCGCGACGCCGCGCCGTCCGGAATCGCTGGCCGCCGCCAGTGGCAGCGGTGCCGCCATCAATGGCTCCGGCAGGGGAGCCGCCATCATTGGCAGCGCCGGCTCGACATCCGGCAACGCTCCCGCGCCGAACAGGCCCAATTTGCCGAAATGTTCGGCGAGCAGATAATAGACCGTGACGCGGTTGCGCGTCGTGTCGCCGGCCATGCGCGCGCCCACTGCGGCGATGGCGCTGTCGATCACGCCGTCGGGCTCGGTCAGCGCCAGCTTCTTCTTGCAATAATTCTCGCGCACCCGATCGGTCTCTTCCGGGTCGGTGAACGAAACTAGCGACGCGTCGCGGCTGCGCAGCGCAATGCCGCAATAGCGCACTATAGCAGCGATCACGCCGTCATCGGCGTCCGGTGCATATTTCCTGACGTCGATCGCCCAATCTTCGGCCATTTGCCGTCCCTCCCCATATGGCGGTCGGAGACGTGTCCACCACACGCCAATACGCCCGCCAGGCACTATTTGTCGCAGGCTAGTCCGCTTTCGCCGGGCAGTAAATACGCGCCGCACTTGTTGCAATCTGCGCCTGACCAGGCAACCCCGGTGACGGCGGTCGCCTCGCTATTCCCTGCCCCCGCATCCCCGGCTAAGGAGAGCATGTGCACGGCAAGACCATTCTCCTCATCGTCGGCGGCGGCATTGCTGCCTATAAATCGCTCGAGCTCGTTCGCGAATTGCGCCGCGCCGGCGCTCGCGTCATCCCGGTGCTGACGGAAAACGGCGCGCGCTTCGTCACGCCCTTGTCGCTCGCCGCACTCGCCGAAGCGCCGGTGCGCACCACGCTGTGGGATCTTGAAGCCGAAGCGACCATGGGTCATATCCAGCTCAGCCGCAGCGCCGATCTGATCGTCGTCTGCCCCGCCACCGCCGACTTGATGGCGCGCGCCGCCACAGGCCAAGCAGGCGACCTGGCGTCAACCCTGCTGCTCGCCACCGATACGCCCGTGCTGATGGTGCCGGCGATGAATGTCCGCATGTGGCTTCACCCCGCCACGCAGCGCAATTTGGGCGTGCTGCGCGGCGACGGCGTGACGGTGCTCGATCCCCATGACGGCGAAATGGCCTGCGGCGAATTCGGCCCCGGCCGGCTGCCGACGATCCCGGCGATCATGGCCGCCATAGCCGCGCAGTTCGGGCCCAGGAAATTGCACGGCAAACACGCCATAGTGACTGCCGGCCCAACGCACGAAGCCATCGATCCGGTGCGCTATCTCGGCAACCGCTCGTCGGGAAAACAAGGCTTTGCGATCGCCGCAGCCCTCGCCGCCGCCGGCGCGCAGGTGACTTTGCTCGCCGGCCCGGTGGCGTTGCCGACACCAGCTGGCGTCACCCGTATCGATGTCACCAGCGCCCGGGACATGGCCGCCGCGGTTACCGCCGCGCTGCCCGCCGACATTGCCGTCATGGTCGCCGCCGTCGCCGACTGGCACGTCGAGGCTGCACCGCAAAAGTTGAAAAAAGGTTCCGGCAGCCCGCCAACACTGACCCTTGCCGAAAACCCCGACATTTTGGCAGCCATCGGCCACGCCGCCAACCGCCCCGCGCTCGTCATCGGCTTTGCCGCCGAAACCACCGACCTGTTGGCCAACGCCGCCGCCAAACTGACGCGAAAGGGCGCCGACTGGATTATCGCCAATAACGTTTCCGAAGGCGTGTTCGGGGCCGATTTCAATCACGTCCACCTGGTCACCGCCGCCGGCAGCGAAGATTGGGGCGCCGCCAGCAAGGCCGATGTCGCAACCCGCTTGGTAAAACGGATCGCCGATGCCCTTTGATATCACCATCGCCATCCAGATCCTCCCCCACGGCGCCGGCCTTGATCTTCCCGCCTATGCGACCCCCGGCGCTGCTGGCATGGATGCTGTTGCCGCCGTCAGCGCGCCGCACAGCATCGCGCCGGGCGATCGCTTTGCCGTACCGCTGGGTTTCGCCATGGCCATTCCCGCCGGCTATGAGGTCCAGGTCCGCCCGCGCTCCGGGCTGGCGCTCAAGCACGGCCTCACCGTCCCCAACTCGCCCGGCACTATCGACAGCGACTATCGCGGCGAGGTCAAAGCGCTGCTCATCAACCTCGGCGCCGAAGCCTTTGTGGTCGAGCGCGGGATGCGAATCTGCCAACTGGTGCCCGCCGCCGTCACGCGCGCGGCGTTTGCCACTGTGGACACGCTGGACGACACCTCCCGCGGATCGGGCGGCTTTGGCTCGACAGGCGCCTGATTCTTTCCTCTCCCTCACGGGGGAGGCGAATCGCGCGTCTTCGCGCGGCGGGTGGAGGTCCACATTTTTCGCGGTAGAGATGACCCCCAAGTCCGGCCAAGTGGCCGTCTCTCGCCTTCCCCGTGAGGGGGAGGAATAGTTTGATGCTCTCCGACGACGAGCTCACTCGCTACGCCCGCCACCTCATACTGCGCGAAGTCGGCGGCCGCGGGCAATCCCTCCTCAAATCCGCCAAGGTCGCCGTCATCGGCGCCGGCGGCCTCGGTTCCCCCTGCCTGCTCTACCTCGCGGCAGCCGGCGTCGGCGCCCTCACCGTCATCGACGACGACACGGTTGCGCTCAGCAATCTGCAACGCCAGGTACTGTTCACCACCGCCGACATCGGCCGCGCCAAGGCACCCGCCGCCGCTGCACATATGGTCGCCCTCAACCCCCACACCGCTGTCACCCCTGTCACCACCCGCCTCAATCGCGAAAACGCCGCCGCCCTCCTCGCCAACCACAGCCAGATCGCCGATGGCTGCGATAGCTTCGCCACCCGCCTCGCCGTCGCGGACGCAGCGCAGGCCCTGAAAATCCCGCTCGTCTCCGGCGCGGTCGGCCCGTTCGACGGTCAGATCGCCACCTTCAAGGGCTATGATCCGGCGCTGCCCTGCTACCGTTGCCTCGTCGGCCCGGCGATCGATCGCGCCGGTGACAGTTGCGCCGATACCGGCATCATCGGCGCGCTCACCGGCATCATCGGCGCGATGATGGCGCTCGAAATCATCCGCGACATCACCGGCTTTGGTGACAGTCTGGCCGGGCGCCTGCTGCTCTATGACGCCATGGGTGCGCGGATGCGCACCGTTCGCCTGCCAAAGGACCCCGGCTGTCCCTGCTGCGCGCAATCCCACTTGTGACGGCGACCAGGCCCCCTTATCTGCACGCTCAGTGGCCCCTCCTCCTCCCCGCCGTGTGAAATCCCGCCAAGGGCCAGTGACCCGGTTTTTCGCGTTCACCCTCAAGACGTTCCTGCTCACTGCACTCGCCGGGACGCTCGCCCTTATCGTCGCCGTCGCCATCGCCTACACCACCTTGCCCGGCTTTGACGAAATGATGCGCTCGCCCAACGGCCAATCGGTGGAAATCCGCGCCGAGGACAGCAGTGTGCTGGCTTCATTGGGACCAAGTTACGGCGAATGGCTGCCCTATGCCCGTATCCCGAAAACCATGACCGGCGCGATGATCGCAGTCGAGGACCGGCGTTTCTGGATGCACCCCGGCGTCGATCCCGTTGGCATGGCGCGCGCCTTTACCGTCAACCTGAAGGTGGGTCGCAGCGTCCAGGGCGCCTCGACCATCAGTCAGCAATTGGCGCGCAACATCTTCCTCACCGCCAACAAGACCTGGGCGAGAAAGGGCCGCGAGCTGATCCTCGCGCTCGCGCTCGAACGCAAGTTCACCAAGGAAGCGCTGCTCGAACTTTATCTCAACCGCGTCTATTTCGGCGGCGGTGCCTATGGCATCGATGCCGCATCGCGTAAGTTCTTCGGCCATTCAGCAGCCAAGCTTTCGCTGGAGGAAGCCGCGATCATTGCCGGGTTGGTGAAAGCCCCGTCCCGCTACGCGCCCAGCGCCGATGCCGAAGCCGCGCGCCGCCGCGCCGATACCGTTATCGCCACCATGGTCGATTCGGGCGCCATCACCGCCGCCGAAGCCGCTGGTGCCGATATGGGGGTCGTGCGCTTTGCCGCGCAGCCGCGCCAGGCCGGCGCGCGCTATTTCACCGACTGGGTATTGTCCGAAGTCGAAAACCTCACCGACGAAACGGTTGAATCGCTGCAAGTTACCACCACGCTCAACCCCGATGGCCAGCGCGCCGCCGAAGCCGCCATCGCCGCCGAAACACCCCCCGGCGCGCAAGGGGCGCTCGTTGCGCTGGCGCGCGATGGCGCCGTCAAGGCCATGGTCGGCGGCCGCGATTACGTCACCTCCAACTACAACCGCGCCGTCGCCGCGCGCCGCCAGCCGGGCTCGGCGTTCAAATTCTTCGTTTATGCCGCCGCCATCGAAGACGGCGTTTCGCCCGACGACATGATGACCGACAAGCCCGTCACCATCGGCAATTGGAGCCCGAAAAACAGCAACGGCCGCTTCATCGGGCCAGTATCGGTGCGCAACGCCTTCGCCCAATCGATCAACACCGTCGCTGTCGAACTCGGCGCCCGCGTCGGCTTCGACACGGTGGCGGACGTGGCGCGACGCTTCGGCATCACCACCCCCATCGATCGCCGCCCGGCCATGGCACTGGGCGCCTCGGATGTGACGCTGCTCGAAATGACCCAGGCCTATGCCACGGTTGCTGCCGGCGGTATCGAGGCCCGCCCCTATGCCATCACTCGCATCGCCACCGGCTCGGGCAAGATCTTGTATGAGCGCGAGGCCGATGCGCAGCGCGTCATCGTCGCGCCCTATGTCGCTGCGAAAATGACCGAACTGATGAAGGCTGCGGTCGAAACCGGCACCGGGCGCGCGGCCCAGATCGGCAGGCCGCTGGCGGGCAAGACCGGCACCACATCCTCGAACAAGGACGGCTGGTTCCTCGGCTTTACCAACGAACTGACCACCGGCGTCTGGATGGGCCGCGACGATGCCCGCGCCGTCCCCGGCCTCGCCGGCGGCCGCGCCCCCGCCCGGGCGTTCGCCGGCTATATGGCGCGCGCCGTCGGCGGTACCCCGCCCGAACCGCTGATCACCGATACCGGCACCGAGGCCGGCTTCATCGAGCCCGATGACCAGGTTTACGGCATCAGCGAAGACCCGACTGCGCCGGGCATCAACCACAGCACCGATGGCGCACCGCCGGTGACCGAAGACCTGAAAGCGCCGCCCACGCTCGATAACAACTGGCTCGATGAAAAACTCGCCGAGCCGGCAAAGCCGCCGCAGTGACGAAAACCAGCTTGACGAGGGAACCCGCAATCTTATTGTAGCACTCGCTACATAACTTCACGAGGCTCGATATGACTGCGCTCAATCCGACGCAAACCGTCTAGGCCTTCATGGCCGCGATGACCGACCTCGAGTACGACACCGCGCTCGGTTTCATCGCCCCCGATTGCGAATATGACAATGTCCCGATCGGCAAGGTCGTCGGCCCCGAAGGCGTGCGCGCCGTACTCGAACCTTTCTTCGCGCCGACACTGGAAAACGAATTTCGCATCCTGCGCACCGCCACCGCAGGCCCGCTGGTGTTTCTCGAACGTCTCGACCGCCACCGCCTCGCCACTGGCTGGGTCGAACTGCCGGTTACCGGTGTTTTCGAAGTCCATGACGGGCTGATCACGCTGTACCGCGACTATTTCGACCTCAACACCATTATAGGTACCGGCCTCACTATCATGAAACTAGCCTGTGAAAGCGCTTTGAATAATGACCCCACCAGAAAGTCTCGCAACTTGTTGTATCAATTGGATAACATATCGTTTTGAGGCGGTCACGCTTCACGCGAAGAATGACCCGGGCCAAGAGGCTCATAGGCGATCAGAAGCAATCGCTTACGCTGTTTTTGAGGGGGGTCGCCGTTGGACGCGTGTTCACAATCTGGGAAGACCCCACGCACAGGAATCTGCCCCGGTTACTTCATCATAGTAACCGGGGCAGATTCCCGTGCGGTCAGGCTTTTGCGAGGCTGACGAGGGTTGGGAGCCGCGGCACGGCTGTGACGCCTGGGACTTCGAAGCGGTCGCCTAGAAACTGGT
>JAYUUE010000374.1:0-7790 GCA_043754785.1 Polymorphobacter sp.
TGCTGCATTCGATGATGCTCGAACCGATTGTCGGCAAGGCCAATATCGGCAAGCGCATCGATCTGCTCGGCGCCGGCATCGAATCGATCACGCTGCACATCCACAACATGTCGGTGACCGGCAACACCGTGTTCATCGAACGCACCGATGAATTCGTTTTCAACGGCCATCACGGCGAGGTGCCGGTGGTCGGCATCCTCGAAGTCGAGGGCGACAAGATCAAGGCGTGGCGTGAATATTACGACCGCGCCGAGCTGGTGGCCGCAATGGGTCTGAAGCAGGATTTCCATAATGTTGAACCTGCGCACTGAAGTTGCGCTTTTTGCCTCGGCGGTGAAACAGCGCTCGACGCCGCAGCGGCCGGTCGTTTAAACATTTGGTTATGCAAGCCACCAACCTGATCCGGACCTGCTCGATCTGGCGTGCGCTGGAGGCGGTCGGCGACACCCCTACCCTGCTGATTCTGGAGGCCAACTGGCTGGGGGTGCGGCGGTTCGATGATTTCGGGCGGATGACCGGGCTGCTCAAGGCGCTGCTCAGTGACCGTCTCAAACGGCTGGTCGGCGCCGGCATCTTTGAAAAACGCGCCTATTCGGTCAGCCCGCCGCGCTTTGACTATCGGCTGACGCCCAAGGGCCAGGCGCTGTATCCGGTGGCGATGATGCTGCTGCGGTGGGAGCTCAACTGGCTCAGCGACCCGACCAAGATCGGCATCGAGCCGACCCATAAGGGCTGCGGCCACAGTTTCCAGCCGGTCCCGGTCTGCGAACATTGCCGCGACGAAGTTCGTGCTTTCGATGTCGACTGGCGCGAGGGGCCAGGCGTCGGCTGGATGGCACCGTTCTACAGCCGCCGGCGCCAACAGCGCGCCAGCGCCGGCGGCTCGACATCATTGCTCGAATTGTCGGCGCAATTGATGGGCGATCGCTGGGCGTCGCTGATCATGCGGTCGATCTTCACCGGCATCCACCGATTTGACGACATCCGCCGCGATACCGCGATTGCCACCAACATTCTCGCCGAACGACTGGCCTGGCTGATCGGCAACGATATCATCCGCCAGGTCCAATATGCCGCCGGGCCGGAGCGGTTCGAATATCGCGTCACGCGCAAGGGCGTCGATTATTACCCGGCGCTGCTGGCGCTGCTGCAATGGGGGGACACCTATTATTGTTCGCCCGAAGGCCCGCCGGTAATCCTTATCCACAAGAACTGCGGTCATGAACTGCGGACCGTCATCGTCTGTTCGGAATGCCGCGCGCCGCTGAGGGCGCCCGATGTGACGGTCACGGTGTCCGGGCGGCCAGCACAGGCACCGGAAGCCGAAGCGGCGCTCGAAACCGTACCCGAAGCCGATATGGTTTAGACTTTCATTATCATACTAAAGCGCTTATCGATCGCCAATGATCGGTGCGCCAGACGAAACAGATCCTGGTGATTTTCGCAGCGATACCGGCCGCGTCGTCCTGGTCACCGGCGCGGGCAAGGGCCTTGGCGCGGCGTTTGCCAGTGCCTGGGCCCGGCGCGGCGCCCGCGTCATTGTTAACAATCGGCATGGCGGCGACGGCGAACCCAGTGCCGACGCCCTCGCGCGCCGCCTGCGCGCCGAAGGCGGCGATGCCGTCGCCGATCGCACCGCTGTCGATGCCCCCGGCGCCGCCGCGCAAATCATCGCCGCCGTGACGGCGCAACACGGCCGGCTCGACGCGCTGATCCTCAACGCCGGCATCGCCGGGCCGGCGATGAAGATCCCCGCGATGGACGAAGCAGCGCTGCACGCGGTAATGGCGATCAATTTCTTTGCCAATGCCGAACTGGTCCGCGCCGCGCTGCCGCTGATCGCCGCGGCGCCCGCCGGCCGCATTTTGTTCGTCTCATCGACCGGCGGCCTGTACGGGGTGCGCGGCCGCGCGGCCTATGCAGCGTCGAAGGGCGCGGTTAACGGCTATGCGCTCAGCCTTGCCGATGAACAGCGCCGCGCCGGCATCGGCGTCAACATCTTGTGCCCCTATGCCGCCACCGCGATGACCGCGGCGACCACCGATCCCGACCCGCGCCTCACTCCCGATGCCGCCGCCGCTGCCGCCGTCTGGCTGACCAGCAGTGCCTGCCGGGTCACCGGGCAGATATGGGTCGCTGGCGCCGGCCGCGTTCGCCGCGCGATGGCCATGGAGAGCCAAAGCCTGGGCACCGATGTCACGCCCGAATGGCTCGCGGCCAACGCAGCGGACACCGGGATGATCGGTGCCAGCGGCTTTCCGGGCGGCGAGGCAGCCTTCGCGGATTTCTACGCGGCATTGTAACGAAACCCGGGGCCGGGCATGTCCGGGTCACAGGGGCAGATGGGGAGACGACCATGAAGATCGAAGGTTGCACGGCCATTGTCACCGGCGGCAATCGCGGCATCGGCGAAGGCTTTGTCGACGAACTGCTCGCCGCCGGCGCGCGCCGCGTCTATGTCGCGGCGCGTTCGCTCGCCGATGCGCAGGCGGCGGCGGCGCGCGACCCGCGCCTCATCGGCATCGCGCTCGACGTGACCTGCGAAGACCAGGTCGCGGCGGCGTCGGCGCGGTGTCCCGATGTCGATCTGGTCGTCAACAACGCCGGGTCGTTCGGCATGACGACGCTGCTGTCAGCTCCCGACATGGGCGCGATGCGCGCCGAAATCGAAACCAACTATCTCGGCATGGTGGCGATGGTCCGCGCCTTTGCACCGGTGCTCAAGGCCAATGGCGGCGGCGCCGTCGTCAATGTGCTGTCGGCCGGCGGCATTGTCGCTGTCCCCAACATGGGCGGCTACAGCCCTTCCAAATTCGCCGCCCGCGCCGCTTCGGATTGCTTGCGCGCCGAACTGGCACCGCAGGGCACGCAAGTCTCGGCGTTGATCGTCGGCTCGGTCGATACGCGCATGGCCGCCCATGTCACCTGGGTGGCAAAAACCGCGCCGCGCGATATCGCCCGGGCCGGGCTGGTGGCGGTGAAGCACAATATCGCCGAGCATGACACCGACAGCCATTCGATTTCAGTGCGGGCGCACCTGGCGCGCGACCCGCACGGGCTGGCGCAGGCGATGGCGAAATCGCTCGATCCGTCGTCGCGCTGAAATGACTGGTCTTCCCCGCACGATCCTCGTCACCGGTGCGGCCGGCGATATCGGCGCCGCCGCCGCGCGCCGGTTCGCCGCCGATGGCGCCCGGATCGTCGTAACCGATCGCCGCGGTGACGAGATCGCAGCGCTGGCGGCGGGCCTGCGCGCCGCCGGCACCGATGTTCTGGGCCACGCCTGCGACCAGACCGACCCCGACGCCGTCGCCGGGCTGTTCGCCGCGATCGCCGATTTCGGCGGCTTGGACGGCGCTTTCATCAATGCCGGCTATGGCCGCTATGGCGCGCTGATCGACATGGATTTCGGCCAGTGGAAACGCCATATCGATGTCAATCTGAACGGCGGCTTCCTGATGGCAACCGGTGCCGCGCGCGCCATGGCCAGCGTTGGCAACCGCGGCGGCGCCATCGTCATCAACGCCTCGACTGCGGCGTCGCATGTCTGCGACCTGCTCGGCGCCTATGCGGCGTCAAAGGCGGGGCTAGCGATGCTGGCGCGGTCGCTGGCCTCGGAACTGGGCAGCCTGCGCATCCGCGTCAACACCATCCTGCCCGGCGTGATCGAAACCTCGATGACGCGATCGGCGCTGGATGATGCGGCAACGCGCGCCGATATGCTGTCGGAAACTCCCGCCGGCCGGCTGGGCAACCCCGACGATGTTGCGGCACTGGTGGCGTTCCTGCTCAGCGACGCGGCCAGCTATATCACTGGCGCCGAAATCCTCGTCGACGGCGGCCAGACGATCCATGGCTATCCGCGCTGGTTCCGCAGCGATTATGCGGTGCCCGGCGGCGGCTGGGTGGCACAAGCGCGGGCACCCGGCGAGCCCTGAGTGGCGGCGATGCCGCAAGCCATGCTTGTGTGGCGGCGATGCCGCACAGGCCATGCTTGCCAGCTGCGCCCCAGCCTCTACGACAGGTAGTCCGCACCGCGAATGGACGGCCACAGACGAAGGTAGGGGAGATGCAGCGATGGGCATGATGGACCCGCACGACGGCGAGCCAGCCTGACATGTATGCGCTTTTGACCGGCCTGACCGTCATCGAGGCGTCGTCGTTCGTCGCTTCGCCCACCGCCGGGCTGTATCTTGCCCAGATGGGTGCCGAGGTCATCCGCATCGACCAGATCGCCGGCGGCCCGGATTTCCGCCGCTGGCCGCACGCCGAAAATGGCGCCAGCCTTTATTGGGAAAACCTCAACCGCGCCAAAAAGTCCGTGGCCATCGACCTGTCACGCCCCGAAGGCCGTGAACTGATGCAGGCGCTGGCGGTCAGCAGCGGGCAATTCCTCACCAACTTCCCCGTGGACGGCTTCCTGTCCCACGCCGGTCTTGCGGCACAGCGCCCTGATCTCATAACCATCCGCATCATGGGCCAGGCCAATGGCGGCCCGGCGCTCGATTACACGGTCAACGCCGCTGTCGGCATTCCCTATCTGACAGGTCCTGCCAGCCTGGGCGACACGCCGGTCAACCACGTCCTGCCGGCATGGGACCTGCTGACCGGTGCCTATGCCGCCTTCGCGCTGATGACCGCGCTTCACCACCGCAAGGCCACCGGCGTCGGCGGCGAAATCCGCATTCCGCTGGCGGACGTCGCCATCGCTTCGCTGGCCAATTTGGGGATGGTTGCCGAAATTGCCGGCGCCGGGCAGGAACGGCAACGCCTCGGCAACACCGTTTATGGAGCCTTTGGCCGCGATTTCACCACCGCCGACGGCCAGCGGTTGATGATCATGGCGATAACGCCGCGCCAATGGCGCGGGCTGGTCCGTGTTTTGGATATCGCGGACGCCGTTGCCGCCATCGAAACCACGCGCAACACCTGCTTCGACCATGATGAAGGCCTGCGCTACACCCACCGCGACGCGCTGTTTCCCCTAGTCGAAACGCGCGTATCACAACGCAACACTCGCGATCTGACCACTGCTTTTGCAGCAAATGGCTGCTGTTTCGCCACATATCAGACATTGGGCGACGCCGTTTCCGACCCCGATCTCGTCGCCGGCAACCCGATTTTCGCTATCGTTGCGGGCAATATCAGCACGCTTTCTTATCCCGCCGCCGGCGCCATGGCGACGATTCCGGCGCAGCACCGCCAACCCGCACGCCCCGCACCACGCCTCGGCGCCGATACCGATGCGGTGCTCGAACGCCTGCTGGGCCTGTCGCCGGCCACGATCGGCAGCCTGCACGACAAGGGATTGGTTGCATGAAGCCGGATTTTTCCGACATTCGCGCCGAGGTCGCCAAGCTTTGCACCGCCTTCCCTGGCGACTATTGGCGCACGAAGGACCGTGACCGTGCCTATCCCGATGCGTTCGTCACCGCCCTTACCACAGCTGGTTACCTCGCTGCACTCATCCCCGAAAGCTATGGCGGCGCCGGGCTTCCCCTGTCGGGCGCCGCCGCCATCCTTGAAGAAATTCAGCTGCAAGGCTGCAACGGCGGCGCCTGCCACGCGCAAATGTACATCATGGGCACGCTTTTGCGGCATGGTTCGGCGGCGCAAAAGGCGCAGTATCTGCCGCAAATCGCCTCCGGCGCGCTGCGTTTGCAGGCCTTTGGCGTCACCGAACCCGGCAGCGGCACCGACACGCTGGCGCTGAAGACCTTCGCCCGCCGCGCCGGCGACACCTATGTCATCAACGGCCAGAAGATCTGGACCAGCCGGGCGCAGCACTCCGATCTGATGCTGCTGCTCGCCCGCACCACCCCCGCCGACCAGGTGGCAAAGCGCACCGATGGCCTGTCGGTGTTCCTGATCGACATGCGGCAAGCGGTGGGCAACGGCCTGACCATTCGCCCCATCGACACCATGATGAACCATGCGACCACCGAAATCTTCCTCGATAACGTCGTCGTTCCTGCGGCGGCGCTCATCGGCGAGGAGGGCCAAGGCTTTCGCTACATCCTTTCCGGCATGAACGCCGAACGCATCCTGATCGCTGCCGAATGCATCGGCGACGCCAAATGGTTCCTCGAAAAGGCCAGCAAATACGCGCGAGAACGCCAGGTTTTCGGTCGCGCCATCGGCCAGAACCAGGGGATTCAGTTCCCCATTGCCCGCGCCTATGCCCAGATGCGCGCCGCCGAACTGATGGTGCACGACGCACTGGCCGTCTATGAAACTGGCGGCAACGCAGGGGCAGAGGCCAATATGGCCAAAATGCTCGCCGCTGAAGCCAGCTGGGCGGCGGGTGAAGCCTGTATCCAGACCCATGGCGGCTTTGGTTTCGCCGCAGAATACGACATCGAACGCAAATTTCGGGAAACCAGACTCTATCAGGTCGCGCCGATTTCGACCAATTTAATCCTATCGTACCTCGCCGAGCACGTCCTTGGCCTGCCAAGGTCCTACTGATGACCCCGTGGGACAGCTGGATCGGCCGCGAAACCACCGCGCGCGACTCGTTGACGGCGGGGCTGGTCGCGCGCTTCAAAGCGGCGCTGGACACCGACCAAAGCCTGGGAATCCACTGGTGCCTGTGCGTGCCTGATACACCCACCGCCGCGCTGGGAGCCGATGGCCACCCGCAGCGCGGGCTGGATCTGCCCCCCATCCCGCTGGCGCGCCGCATGTGGGCGGCCAGCGATGTGGCGTTCCACGCCCCTCTACTGCCCGGCGCCGCCATCACCCGCCGTTCGGTCATCACCGCCATCACCGCCAAGACCGGCGCCACCGGCCCCCTGGTCTTTGTCGAAATTGCCCATGAAACCCATGCTGACGGCCGCCTTGCCGTCACCGAATGCCAGACGCTCGTTTATCGCGGCGCCGCCATTGCGGCTGCTGCGGCGCCGACTGCGGCGGACACTGCCTGCTGGGACTGGCACCGCGACATCATCCCCGACACCGCTCTGCTGTTCCGCTACGCCGCGCTGACCTTCAACAGCCACCGCATCCACTATGACCTGTCCTATGCGACCGCGGTCGAAGGCTACCGCGGCCTTGTCGTCCAGGGGCCGCTGATCGCAAGCCTGCTGCTCGATCTCGCGGCACAAAACGTCGGTGCCGATCGCATCGCCGGCCTGATGTTCAGAGGGACAAGCCCCGCCATCGCCGGGGAACCCCTCATGCTATACGGACGCGCCGATGGCGCCGCCATCACGCTGCGCGCCGGCAACCCCACCGGCACCGTGATGACAGCAACGGCCACACTCAGGCTTGCCGGCACAGGTGCCGCGAGGTAACGCAAAAAAGGGTAACGCCCGGCTGCACGGTGATACAGGGTCCTGTCACGGTCACTTAAATTAGACGCCACATTGATGCGCCCAATCGCCTTGGCAGCGGCAAAAGCAGCAGCGCCGCGACGGAGGCCATTGCTAGGGCACCGTGCTGGACGCTTGCCAGCAAAGCCACCTCTCCCCGCGCACGCAACGGCGCGAGTCGCCCTTTCCCGAGAGCGGATTTATTCTGCCGCCACCCCAAGCAACCCGCCCTGCCGGTCATCCACCGGCTCATTCGCCGGTCCCTCGCTCAGCGCTTTGGCGCCCTTGCGGCCATCGAACGCATCCCAGACCTCGTTCCAGTTCCCCTTTGTCGCGGCCTTGGAATATTCGGTCGCGCGCGCTTCGAAGAAGTTTGCGTGCTCCACCCCATTGAGCAGCGGCGTCAGCCACGGCAGCGGGTGCTCGTCGATCATGTAGATGGGTTTCATGCCGAGTTGCTTCATGCGCCAGTCGGCG
>JAYUUE010000375.1:0-7767 GCA_043754785.1 Polymorphobacter sp.
GTCATCGACCGCAGCTTCGCGCTCGATGCCATCGCCGCCGCCTTCCGCCACCAGGCCTCTGGCGAGCATTTCGGCAAAATCTGCCTGGAGTGGTAAAGCGCCCTCGCCACGGCGCCAGGCGGACTATGTTCTACTGCGGCAGTTTCTCCGTTAACTAAGTATTAAATTGCTCGAGTCATCGGCTTTCACTAAGACTTTGGTATAGTTGAAAGTTACCGCCAATGTCCCGTATGCGTTCCGGCGCCGCCTTCGCAGCGCTCGTCGCTGTCACCACCTTCGCTACCGCCGCGCAGGCCAGCACCTACACGGTGACCACGGCCGGTGTTTACAATTACGGCACAGTGCGGATGACCGGGACGATTGCCGGCTTTGGCTGTTTCGATCGTACCGAAAACGCCGGCCCGATCGTGCTCAAGGGCGTCACAGATACCGGCAAGCCGTTTTCGATCATCACTTACTGCTTTGATATCCTGCACAATATCAACGTCGGTTTCGGCTATCAGGCCGGCGTCAACTATCTCTACACCTCGGGCGCTGCCACCAGCGACCTCAGTGGCAGCAGCGGCACCGGCAATGCGCTCTCTGCCACGCAGATCGAGCGGATGAGCGGCCTTGCCCATCTCGGGGCGTCGCTCTATGCGCACAATGCCCGGAACCTGACGGCGCGCATGTCGGCCATCCAGTCGGCAATCTGGACCACCGAATATGGTTTCACCGCGTCGCAATTCAGCGCGCCTGGGGCACAGGCCTATTACACCGGCTATCAGGCGCGCAGCTTCCCGGGCGCCAGCGTCCCGGTGCTGGTCTCGCGCGACGCACAGGGCCAGGTCATCGGCGCCATCCAGGCCCAAGGCATCGGCTCGGTTCCGGAACCCGCCAGCTGGGCGCTGATGATCATCGGTTTCGGTGCCATCGGCGTTTCGGCGCGCCGCCGGCAACAGCTGTCCGCCGTCGCTGCCTGATACCTCCGCCAGTTTGACCTTGTTCTCCCCTTGCGCCACCACAGCGCAAAGGGGAGCTTTCGATGCTGCAAGGCTATAGCCGCTTCACATTCCACCGTGATGGCCGGGTGCTGACCGCGACGATTACCGGCCCCAATCCCGTCAACGGCGTCGATGAAGCGATGCACGACGAGCTCGCCCGCGTCTTCACCGATTTGCAGCGCGACCCGGACAGCGACATCATCATCCTGACCGGCGCCGGCCGCGCCTTTTGTGCCGGCGGTGATTTTGACTGGTTCGAGGAACAGATCGCCCACCCGGAACGCTTCCGCGACATCGGCTGGGATGCCAAGCGCATCGTCACGACACTGCTGGAAATGGAAAAACCGATCATCTGCCGGATGAACGGCGCTGCGGCCGGCCTCGGCGCCACCATTGCGTTGCTCTGCGACATCATCATCGCCGACGAGCGCGCCGTGATCGGTGATCCGCACGTCAAGGTCGGGCTGGTCGCCGGCGATGGCGGCGCCGTGATCTGGCCACAGCTCATCGGTTACGCCCGCGCCAAGGAGTTTCTGATGACCGGCGACCTCATTCCCGCGCCGCGCGCCGCCGCCATGGGCCTGATCAACTATGCCGTTCCTGCCGCCGAACTCGATGCCAAGGTCGCCGAGATCGTCGCCAAGTTGCAGCGCAACCCGAAATGGGCCGTCCGCTGGTCGAAGGTCGTCGCCAACCAGCCGCTGCGCGTTCTCGCCCAGCAACTGATGGACGCCTCCATCCCTTACGAAACCCTATCTAATCTGGCGAAAGACCGCGCCGAATCGGTCGCCGCCTTCCGCGAAAAACGCCCGCCGAAACTGACCGGCGAATGAGTCTGCAATCCTTCACCGACGAGCCTGATCACATCGGGCAACTGCGCGACACGGTGGCGAAGTTCGTCGCCGTGCACGCCCCGCGGGCGGCCCGCATCGCCTGGGACAAGGCGCATGCATGGCCGCGCGATGTTTACGCCGAACTCAACAAACTGGGCCTCACCGCGCTGACCGTGCCGACGGAATATGGCGGCGCCGGGCAGGATATCGTTGCCGCCATCGCCGTCATCGAGGAACTGTCGCAGGCCGGGCCATGCCTTGCCGGCCCTTTCATCCACACCGCCTTCTATGGCGGCATGAACCTGTCCGAAAACGGCTCCGAAGCGCAGAAGCGCGAATATCTGCCGCGGCTGGCCAAGGGCGAACTGTTCTTCGCCTATGGCCTCAGCGAACCCGATGTCGGCGGCGATCTTGCCAGCGTCACCACCCGCGCCACGCGCGAAGGTGACTCGCTCATCATCAACGGCGCCAAACGCTGGTGCTCGGGCGCCGATTGGGCCGATGTCGTCTACACCCTCGTCCGCTCCGGCGAACCCGGCGACCGCTATCGCAACCTGTCGTTCGTTCTCATCCCCACCGACACGCCCGGCATCACCATGCAGGGCATTGCCCATAGTAACCTGCGCTACATGGATAGCCAGGACGTGTTCTTCGACAATGTCCGTGTGCCAGCCGCCAACATCGTCGGCGGTCCCGAGATGTGGAACCAAGGCTGGAAGATGCTCGCCGGCCGCGCTCTGGACGTCGAAAAGCTCGAGATCACTGCGGTGGCGTTCGGCATCGCCCGCGCCGCCCTCAGCGAAGCCTGGGACTACGCCCAGACCCGCGTCCAGTTTGGCAAACCCATCGCCCAGCATCAGAGCGTCCGCCACAAGCTCGTCACCGCCAAAACCCAGCTGCAAGCCGGCCGCCACATGCTCTACCACGCCGCCTGGCTTGCCAATGAAGGCCGGCCATGCAGTGTCGAAACCAGCATGGCCAAGCTGTTCGTCGCCGACACCGGAGTCGAAATCGCCCTCATCTGCCAGCAGATTCTCGGCGCTTATGGCCTGACCGACGCCTTCGACATGGAACGCCATGTGCGGGATTTGCTGGGGATGCCGATCGTCGGCGGCAGCAGCGACATGCAGAAGAACAATCTGGCGAGTTTGCTGAAATTATGAACCGAACGACCCTGCGCCCTAACGCCTGCGGGGAGGGCGACCCGCGCGAATGGGCGAACGGGGTGGGGGGAGAGCCTCGATGAACTCCCTTGCCGCCGCCCGCGAATCATCACCTATCGCCGCCGCCCACGGCCTCGCCGCCACCATCGCCGCCCGCGCCGCCGAGACTGAACGCGCCCGCCACCTTCCCGCCGACCTCGCTGCACGAATTGCCGGCGCCGGGTTGTTCCGCATGACCATCCCCCGCCGCCTTGGCGGCAGCGAGACGCCTCCCGCCGATTTCCTCACCGCGCTCGAAATCCTCAGCGAGGCCGACGCCGCCACCGGCTGGTGCGCCATGATCGCCAACACGACCGCGCTCGCCGCCGCCTGGCTACCCGCCCACCACGCCGATGCCATCTTCGCTGACCCGCACGTCATCACTGGCGGCGTTTTCGCGCCTTTGGGCACCGCCATTCCCGATGGCAACGACTATCTCGTCTCCGGCCGCTGGGCCTGGGCCTCCGGATCGGCCAATTGCCAGTGGCTGGTCGGCGGCGCGGTGATTGCCGGTACCGGCGTCCACCGCATGATGGTCATGCCGGCATCCGAAATCACCCTGATCGACACTTGGGACAGCATGGGCCTGCGCGGCACCGGCTCCGGCGACATGGCCGCCGAAAATGTCCGCGTGCCGCGGGATCGCTCGGTGTCCTTCCTCACCGATACGGCACAGGCCCCCGGCCCGCTCTACGCCTTCCCGCCGTTCGGCCTGCTTGCACTCGGCATCGCGGCGGTCGCCAGCGGCAATGCGCTCGCCGCGCTCGCCGATTTCCGCGCCCTCGCCACGGCCAAGAAAGCCGCCGGTTCATCGCGCACCCTTGCCGAACGCGGGACCGTGCAAACCGACTATGCCAAGGCCGAGGCCCATCTCCACGCTGCGCGGGCGCTTGCAGAAACCAGCGTCGCTCAGGCTTGGCACGACGCGCAAACCGGCGCGCTTGGCCTCGATATTCGCGCCCGCCTGCGCCTTGCCGCCACCCACCTGACCCGGACCGCCGCCGATGTCACCCGCACCGTCTATGACCTAGCCGGGGGCACCGCCGTCTATGCCAGCCACCCGCTGCAACGCCGCTTCCGCGATGCGCATGTGGCGACCCAGCACATGATGATCGCCCCGCCAACCTGGGAACTGGCCGGCCGCGTATTGCTAGGCCTGCCCACCGACAGCGCCCTCCTTTAACGCCTTCTCCCTCGACGGGGGCGGCGAGCGACGCGCGTCGTAGCGCCAGCAACATTCGTTGCGGTCGCGGCCCGGGAGGGGGTTGCGCCAGCGCCGATCCCTAAACCCGCACCACCCGCCGCCCGAAACTCGCCCCCGTGAACAACCCGCAAAACGCCGCCGGCAAAGCCGCCAGCCCCTCGAAAACCTCCTCGCGATATTTTATCGCGCCATTTGCAATCAGCGCCGCCAGCTCGGCCTGTGCCGCTGCAAAGCCGCCCAGATCATCGAACACCAGGATCCCCTCCATCCGCAGCCGCTTGGCGATGAAATGCGCCGTGTTTTTCAGCCCCGGCACCCGGTCCGCCGGCGTGTTATAATCGGCCACCTGCCCTGAAATCACGATCCGCCCGCGCAGCTTCATGTGCGGCAGCGCCCGGTCGATCATCGCATTGCCGACATTGTCGAACATCACATCCCAGCCTGCGGCCGACGCATCGGCAAACGCCACCTCGAAATCCGCTGCCTTGTAATCGATGGCCCGATCAAACCCGGCGATATCCGTCAACCACGCACATTTCTCCGCCCCCCCGACAATGCCGACGACTTCGGATGCCCCCCACAATTTCGCCAATTGGCCGGCAGTCGCCCCCACCGGCCCCGCCGCGCTCGTCACCAGCAGGCGATCCCCAGCCTTGAATGCCGCCACCCGCCGCAACCCGAACCATGCCGTCATCCCGGGCACGCCAAGCAGCCCGATCCACAGCGATTCCGGCACGTCCAGATCGGGCAGCTTCACGCAATACCCCCGCCCGTTCGACACGACATGCGTCGCCCAGCCCGTCGTCGCCACGCGATCGCCCACCGCGAACCGCTCATTCCGGCTGGCAACGACTTCGCCGACACAAAATCCATCCACCGGCGTCCCCGCCGCCAGCGGCTGGGCATAGCTTGCGCCAGGCGACAACCGCGACCGCGTCCCCGGATCGCACGAAACAAAATGGTTTTTCACCAGCAGCTGCCCCTCGCTCAGTTCGGGAATCGCCAGCCGCTCGATGCGAAAATCGCCGGGCGTCGGCACGCCGGCGATGTGCCGCACCAGAAGAACCCGTTCCATGTCGCCGATCATCAGGCAAAGCTCCCCCGCACATGACATGTGCTATGGACCAACGGATCGGCATCGTCACGCACGGCAACCCCTGTGCTGTGGCACGCTTTCGCCGTCTGCCCCGCGCTTGCCCTTCACCGGTGACACCCGTAAAGGCTGCTCCATGAAAGCCCGCGTCACCATCACCCTGAAGCCAGGTGTTCTCGACCCGCAGGGCCGTGCCATCCAGAACGCGCTCGGCGGCCTCGGCTTTGCAGGGGTCGATGGTGTGCGCCAAGGCAAGATCATCGAGCTTGATCTTGCCGATGGCACACCCGAAGCAACCATCGATGACATGGCGAAAAAGCTGCTCGCCAACACCGTTATCGAAAATTACCGGATCGAGATGCTGTGAAATCCGCTGTTGTGGTTTTTCCCGGCAGCAACTGCGATCGCGACCTTGCCGTGGCACTGGAAAGCATCACCGGCACCGCGCCGATCATGGTCTGGCACCGCGACACGGCGCTTCCAGGCGGCCTCGACCTCATTGCCCTGCCCGGCGGCTTTTCCTACGGCGACTATCTGCGCTCCGGCGCGATGAGCGCGCGCTCGCCGATCATGCAGGCGGTGATCGCGGCAGCGGGCGCTGGCCGCGCCGTGCTCGGTGTCTGCAACGGCTTCCAGGTCCTCACCGAAGCCGGGCTGCTCCCCGGCGCCTTGATGCGCAACGCCGGGCTCGATTTTGTTTGCCGCGACGTCACGCTGACGGTCGAAAACAGCCAGACCATGTTCACCAGTCGCTACGACGCCGGCGAGCAAATCCGCATTCCGGTGGCCCATCACGACGGCAATTACGTCGCCGACGCCGAAACGCTCGACCGGTTGGCAGGCGAAGGCCGCGTGGTTTTTCGCTATGCCGAACCCGTCAACGGCTCGGCGCACGACATCGCCGGAATCGTCAACGCCAGCGGCAATGTTCTGGGCCTGATGCCCCACCCCGAACGGCTGATCGAAGCCGAACAGGGCGGCACCGATGGGCGGCGGATGTTCGAGGCGCTTGCGGCGGCGCTGGGCTAAACGTCGGTTTTGAACGGGCTGAAATTGGTGCGGTTATCAAAGACATCGATGCCCTCGGCGGCCTTGAAGAACGCCACCACCCGATAAGTCACCGGGGTCAGGATCACCTCCCACAGCACTTTCAGCAGATAGTTGGTGACCAGCACGACAAACACCAGCCGAGTCTCCCACACCCCCAGGAACGCCAGCGGGTAAAAAATCAGGCTGTCGACGCCCTGGCCCACTACCGTCGAGCCGATGGTGCGCATCCACAAATGCTTGCCTTCGGTGATCACCTTCATCCGCGCCAGCACAAAGGCATTGGCCATTTCGCCGGCCCAAAACGCCAGGATCGAAGCGGCAAAGATCCGCGGCACCTGCCCGAACACTTCGGCGAGCGCCGTCTGGCCTTTCCAATCAGGCGATGGCGGCAGGCTGACCACCACGAATGCCATGCCGGCGGCAAACACCGACGCCGCAAACCCGACCCAGACGACCCGCCGCGCCCGCGCGAAGCCGTAAACCTCGGTCATCACATCGCCGAGCACATAACCCAGCGGAAAGAATAATATGCCAGCGCCGAAGGTCACGTTGCCGAGCAGCGGCAGCGTGACCTGCGCCGGCTTGCCCGCGCCGATCAGGTTGGAGCAGATCAGGATGACCGCGAATGCCGCCATGGCGAAATCATAATAACGCAGCTGCCGCCCGGCCAGGGCGTCGGCGTCCACGGCCACAATCGGAACATCGTTCATTCCGCGACTTTAGAAGACGGAAACGGAATGAAAAGGGGTCTGGGGCGTTACGCCCTAGCCGCCGGCGGCAAAACCGCTCCGCCCAAAACCCTATGCGTCGAGCAACCGCGTCAACCGCACCACATCGGCATCGATCTCGCGGTCCGACGCCCGCAGCTCCTCGATGCGCTTGACGGCGTGCATGACCGTGGTGTGATCGCGCCCGCCGAACCGCCGCCCGATTTCCGGCAACGATCGCGGCGTCAACTTTTTCGCCAGATACATCGCCACCTGCCGCGGCCGTGCGACTTCGCGGGCGCGGCGCGCCGATAAGAGGTCCGACAGTTTCAAATGATAATGTTCGGCAACCTTGCGCTGGATTTCGTCGATGGTCAGCTTCTTCTCATGTGCGCGCAGCAGGTCGGCAAGGGTTTCGCGGGTAAATTCAAGCGTCACCGGTGCATTGACCAATCCAGCATAGGCAACGACGCGATTGAGCGCGCCTTCCAGCTCGCGGACGTTCGCGGTAATCTTGCGCGCCAGAAATTCGATGACCTCGGCCGGAACCGCGACATTCTGCGTCATGCTGCCCAGCTTGGCGTAAAGGATGTTAAGCCGCAGCTCGTAATCGGCGGGGTTGATGTCGGCGACCAGCCCCCAGGCCATGCGGCTGAGGATGCGGTCCTGGATGCCCTCAAGATTCTGCGGGCTGC
>JAYUUE010000376.1:0-7758 GCA_043754785.1 Polymorphobacter sp.
TCGCCGGCGGGTATAATATTCCTGGCAATGTCAACAACCAGGCAGGGTTCGACCCGGCAATCTGGAGCCAGTTGATCACTGCGCCGGATCAGCTGCGACAGCGCGTCGGCATGGCATTGCTCGATTTTCTGGTTGTCGGGATCAGCGGCCTTCCCGGTAATTTCGCGCAGTTCGCGATGGCAGCCTATATCGATGTGCTGATGGACAATGGTTTTGGCAATTTCCGAACCTTGCTCGACCAGATCACCACAAACGCCGCCATGGGGGCGTTCCTGACCTTTGTGAACAATCGCAAGACCGATGCGCGAACTGGCGCCCAGCCCGATGAAAATTACGCCCGCGAATTGATGCAGCTGTTCACCATTGGCCTCAGCGAGCTCAACATGGACGGTAGCTTGCGTCTGTCAGGCGGCGCGCCGATTGAAACCTACACGCCCGACGATGTAAGTGGTCTGGCACGGGTATGGACAGGCTGGACGCTCGATTCGGTCGATGCGACGACGCCGGATCGCTATCGCCGGCCGATGACAAATCTGGCAACATCGCACGAAAGCGGCGCCAAGACCTTTCTTGGCAAAACCATCCCGGCCGGCACCAGTGGCGCCGACAGCAAAACCATTGCACTCGATGTGATCTTTGCTCATGCCAACACAGCGCCGTTCGTCGCGAAGCAGCTTGTCCAGAGGCTGGTGACGAGCAACCCGTCGCCCGCCTATGTCGGCCGGGTTGCCGCCGCCTTTGTCAATAACGGCAGCGGCGTGCGCGGTGACATGAAGGCTGTCATACGGGCAATTCTGCTCGACAATGAAGCGCGCGACGATACCGGCGCCGCAGCGTCGACCACGTTCGGCAAGGTCCGTGATCCGGTGTTGCGGCTGACGGGTTGGGCGCGCGCCTTTGGCGCGGCGTCCCCGACCAATATCTGGGCGATCGGCGATACCAGCAGCGTCACGCGGCTGGCACAAAGCCCTGGCCGCAGCACCAGCGTCTTTGGATTTTTCCGGCCGGGCTATACCCCTCCCAATACGCCGATCGCTGATGCCGGGCTGGTTGCGCCCGAATTGCAGATGGCCAATGAGACGACGGTGATCGGCTATGTCAACTATATGCAAACCTTGATTGCGTCCGGGGTTGGAGACGTGCGGGGCAACTATGCCGAGTTGATCGCCGTGGCGGCGAATTCGCAGATATTGATCGATCGCATCAACGTGACCCTTGCCGCCGGCCAGTTGAGCGCAGCGACGATAACGCAGATTCGCGCAGCAGTCGAAAGTTTCGGCGCAATCACGGCTGCTGACCTATCAAATCGTGTTTTGACAGCGTTGCTGCTGACAATGGCCGCGCCCGACTATCTGGTGCAGAAATGACCAACGGGCGGTTTTTCGATTCGGTATCCAGCCGGCGCGGTTTTTTGAAGGAAAGCACCGGATTTGGCTTGGCGGCCGCCGCTGCGCCGTTCGTACTCAACCTTGCCGACATCGGTGAAGCTGCCGCAGCGACAGCGAGTGACTACAAGGCGCTGGTGTGCGTATTTCTGCTTGGCGGCAATGATCATGCCAACACGCTTGTGCCTTATGATGCCGCCAATCACGCACTTTACAGCGGTTTTCGCAGCGCCATCGCGCTTGCGCGTGCCGATCTTGCGGCAACGGTCCTGGCCCCTGCAACGCCGTTGCCCGGCGGGGTGCAATATGCACTCGCGCCGACGCTGGCGCCGTTGCTGCCGATCTTCAACGCCGGGCGTATGGCAGCGGTGCTCAATGTCGGCACGTTGATCCAGCCGACGACCAAGGCGCAGTATCAAGCACGAAGCGTGCCGCTGCCGCCAAAGCTGTTCAGCCACAACGACCAGCAGGCGTTTTGGCAAGCCTCGACATCTGAAGGCGCCAAATCGGGCTGGGGCGGGCGCATGGCTGATCTGTTCCTGTTTCAGAACACGACACCAGCGCTGACATCGATCAACGCTGCGAGCAATGCGATGTTTCTCGCAGGCAAGACCACGGTTCAGTACGCCGTCACGCCATCGGGGCCGGTCCCGCTCAATGGCAATGCAGCGACACTTTTCGGATCGGCAACCGCCGCGGCGACATTGCAAAGTCTGGTCGGCACGCCCCAATCCGGGCAGCTGGCCAACGAACTTGCACGCACGAGCAGCCGGGCACTCATGACATACGGCCAGGTTTCTACAGCGCTGGCCGCGGCGCCGACAATTCTGACGAGCTTTCCCACTGGCAACACGCTTGCTGACCAGTTGAAGATTGTCGCGCGGTTAATTTCGGTGTCGCAACAGCTTGGTGCAAAGCGGCAGATATTCTTTGTGTCCTTGGGCGGTTTTGATCTGCATGCGGGGTTGGCGACGACTCAGCCCGTCTTGCTCGGGCGCCTGGCCGATGCATTGCGGGCGTTTTACGACACGACAGTGGAACTGGGTGTGGCGGATCGTGTCACGGCGTTCACGGCCTCCGATTTCGGCCGCACCTTGGTCAGCAACTCCAGCGGCTCCGATCATGGTTGGGGGTCGATGCACTTCGTGTTGGGCGGTGCCGTCAAGGGCCGGGAATTCTATGGCCGGCCGCCGGTACTGGCTGACAATGGCCCGGATGATGTCGGCCAGGGGCGGCTTCTGCCGGCGACCAGTGTCGATCAATATGCCGCAACGCTTGCCAACTGGTTCGGTGTTAGTGATTCGAATCTGGCGACAGTCCTGCCCTTTATCGGCAACTATCCGACATTGTCTCGCAAGCTTGGCTTCCTTTGAATCCTTAACGAAGCCGGCACGCTTCAGGTCCGTGGCACGGCGCCTGTGCGGCAGCGCCTAGGCAACTTTATCATGCCGCGTTGCTTTTTTCCGGTAAATCTGGCGCCGGCCGCAAGCGACCGTTGCGCCGCTCAACGCCGTCCGGGCATCTTCAGGCTTCGGTACGCTCGACCAGAACGTCGATCGAAACCATCAGGCATGCGCCGGGTTCGAGCGTTTGTTGGCCGCTCGATGCCAGTCCGGGCCGGTTGAGTGCGTTGGTGATGTGACTGACGGGTTCGACGCAGAAGAAATCGGCGCCGGAAGGGCAATAGATGGTGGTGAACGCAAGGCCGCTGGACGGTTCGATCGTCACACTGTGGGTTGGCCAGTGAATCGCCAGCGGGCCGCGACGCCCGGTAAAAACCGTGTCGATGGTTTCCTCGCCGAACCATGTCGGCATGCACGCCAGCGGCGACCAAGTCGTTGGAATGCCGTCCGGCCGCGTTTCCCAGGCGCCGTCGAAGCTTGCCGCCAACCGCGCCCCGGGCCGCGGGAAGTAGGGGTGAAAGCCAAGGCCCGCCGGCATCGGGAACGCGCCCGTATTGGTCAGGCTGAGCCGGTGACGAAAGCCTGCGGGCAGCAGTTGGAAGTCCTGTGCGGCGCGATAGGGGAACGGCCAGACGTCGCCGACGTGATCATGCTCGAGCACCAGTCGATCAGGCGTCGCCAGACGCTGCGACCATGGCGAAAGCCAGCCAAGACCGTGCAGCGGATACGCTTCCCCCGGTCGATTGGGTGGAACCGTGACGCTGCGTCCTTGCCAGCAAAAGCGCCCGTTCTCGATGCGATTGGAAAATGGCACCAGCACGAAGCTCGAGAGCCCGAGCGGACCCGGATCGCTTTTGGCGGCGTGGCGGAAGATATCGATCCCGCGCCAGCAGAAGCGGGTGATGCCGCCGCCGCGGATCGGGTCGATCGACAACAGAACGTCGGCGTTGCGCAGCGTCATCATGCGCCGTGAACAGCATCAGACAACGACTTTGACCCCGGCCGAGGGCAGACAATCAAGGATCATCAAAGGCGCGTGCGTCGGCGGTTTGTAGCGTTCGCGGATGCGAACCGTCACAAAGGCGGCGCGGTCGCGCGGCGTGATCACCACGACGCAACCGCCGAAACCGCCGCCGGTCATCCGCGCGCCCCCGTCGGCGCCGACGGCCTCGGCAGCGATGGCCACCAACGCATCGACGGCAGGGACGGTTATCTCGAAATCGTCGCGCATCGAGGCGTGGCTGGTGGCGAACAGGTCGCCGAGCCTGGCGAGGTCATGGGCGCGCAGGGCGTCCGCTGCCGCAAGCGTGCGGGCGTTCTCGGTGACGACGTGCCGGGCCCGGCGAAAGGTGGTGAGCGCTAATCCACAGCGTTCGGCGACCAGCTGGGCGGCGTCAAGATCACGCAGCGCTTCCACCTCGTAATGCCGTGCAGCGGCGCTGCATTGCGCGCGGCGCGCATTGTAATCGGAACGCGCCAGATTGCGTTCGACACCCGAATGCACGACCATCACCGCAACATCGGGCGGCATCGGCACCGGCGTTCCTGACAGCGTGCGGCAATCGATCAGCAGTGCGTGTCCGGCGATGGCGCGGGCGGCCACCAACTGGTCCATGATGCCGCACGACACGCCGACGAAATCATTCTCCGCCGCTTGGGCAATGCGCGCGATTTCGGTCGTGGCCAGACCGTCATGGCCGTTCAGCATCGCCAGCGCCTTGGCCAGCGCTACGCCGAGTGACGCCGAGGATGACAGGCCGGCCCCTTGCGGAACATCGCCGCCGATGGCGATTTCGCCGCCGGCCAGCGCCAGGCCGCGCGCCAACATCGCCGCGTGGACGGCGCGCGGATGGTTGGCCCAAGGCAGATCACTGCGCCGGGCGATCGGCGCATCCAAGGCAAAACTGTCGCGCGAACCGCCAAAGTCGGCGGCGACAACCGACACCGTTGTTCCTGTGGTTCGACCGATCGCCACCGTCGTTGCGCGGTCGATGGCGCAGGGCAGCACAAAACCGTCGTTATAGTCGGTGTGCTCGCCGATGAGGTTGACCCGGCCCGGCGCGCGGACCAGCAGATCGGGCGGGCGGCCGAAGGCACCGCGAAAAACTGCCGCAACGCGCGCGGTTTCGGCGGCGGGGCTCACCCGGCCGCCACCGAAGCCGCGCGGAGCATGTCGGCCGCGCGTTCGGGGGTCAGGTCGCGCTGCGCCTCGGCAAGCATTTCATAGCCGACCATGAATTTTCTCACGCTGGCCGAGCGCAACAGGGGTGGGTAGAAATGCGCGTGCAGCTGCCAATGCGATGCGTCCGCCGCGATGAACGGCGCGCCGTGCCAGCCCATTGAATAGGGGAAGCTGGCGCCGAACAGCCTATCATAGCCGCGAAGCAACCCGCCGAGCGCAGCGGCAAGGCTGTCGCGCTGTCCCATGGTCAGTTGCGGCATTTGCTGGACGGCAAAACGCGGAAGCAACAAAGTTTCGAACGGCCAACTCGCCCACCATGGCACGATGGCGAGCCAGTCGGCGGTTTCAACAACGACGCGCGCGCCGCCGGCCTCGCGCGACGCAAGGTCGAGCAGCATCGGGCCAGCATGGCGCGCCCGATAGTCAAGCTGGCGCCTGTCCTCCTCGGCGATTTCGTCGGGGACGTGCGCGGTCGCCCACACCTGTCCGTGTGGATGCGGGTTGGAGCAGCCCATCATCGCGCCCTTGTTCTCGAAAATCTGGACATTGGCATGGTGTTGCCCAAGCGCCGCTGTTTGATCGCACCAGCAGTCGATAACGGCGCAGACCTGTGCTGCCGTCATCTGGGCCATGGTCAACCCATGGTCGGCTGAAAAGCAGATGACCCGGTTGACGCCCGCCGCCGACTGCGCCCCGAACAACGGATCGTCGGCGGACCAGCCCGCGTCATCGGCGATGAGCACCGGAAAGTCATCGGCGATGAGCGCCGGGACATCATCGGCGAGGAGCGCCGGGAAATCATTGTCGAAAACATGGACGCCGCGATAATCGGGGTTCACCGCCCCGCTGGCTCGCGTGTTCCCGGCGCACAGGTAACAACTGCGGTCGTGACGCACGGCGGCGGGGCCCGCGACAGCGCCCTCGTCTCCCTGCCAGGGCCGCCCCATGCGCTGCGGCGAAACCAGCACCCAGCGGCCGGTGAGGGGGTTGCGCCGCCGGTGGGGCCGGTCGCCGGTCATGCAGGTTCCGGCCGTTGCCACAAGAAGCGCGCGCGATTGCCGAGGACAAGGCGGTTCGACGCCAGCGACACCGCCACCGATGTCACCAGCGTCACCACCATGAAGTCGATATAATGCATCGTCAGCACGTGCTGCGGTTGCAGGACAAAGGTGAACAGGCCGTAGAGGACGACACCCCACACCACGCCGGCAATCGCTGCGCCGGGAGCGACGCCGCGGAACAACAGCCCGGTTATGAAGGCGGACAGGATCGGCATGGACGACAGGCCGTTGAGTTGCTGCAACAGGTTGATGATGCTCGCGGCATTGGCATAAAGCGGTACCAGCGCCACGGCGGAAACGGTCAGCAGCACGGAGGCGATACGGCTGACCTGCCGCTGGTCGGCACCCGCATTGATATATTGGTCGTGGAAATCGACCGTGTAGAGTGCTACGGTGCTATTTAGGACGGCGCTGGTATGGGCGATCACGGCAGCACCGATCATCGCGGCAAAGGCGCCCGACAGCCACGGCGGCAGCACCTGCGCCACCAGCAGGCCATAGGCGCGATCACCGACATCGCCGAGCAATTTGTAGGCAACGACGCCGGGCACGGTGACGATGACCGGGATGATCAGGATGCGGATGGTGGCTGCGGCGAGAACACCCTTCTGCGCCTCGCGGATCGTCGGTGCGGTCATCGCCTTCTGGGTGATGTTCTGGTTGGTCGACCAGTAAAATATCTGGATAAAGATCATCCCGGTGAACAAGGTGTGGAACGGAATCGGCGAATCGGCGCCGCCGAACATCGACAGCCGCTCCGGGGGAATCCCGGTGACGATGTCGAAATCGACCGCCGCCAGCGCCAGTACGACGACGAGCAGCGCAATCGCCAGCACGCCGATCCCGGCATAGGTGTCCATCACCGCAACCGCGCGAAGCCCGCCGAGGATGGTGTAGGCGGCAGCGATGACGGCGAGCACCGTGGCAAAGAACAGGAGGGGTAATTGCGGCCCGAACAGCGATTGGAGGAACAGTCCACCGCTATACAGGCCCGCCGGCAGGTAGATCAGGATATTGCCGAACAGGAACAGCGCCGAAATCAGGGTGCGGATGCTGCGCCCGCCATAGCGCCGTTCGAGCAGTTCGGTGACAGTCGTGCACTTCTGGCGATAATAGATCGGCACGAAGACAAAGGCGAGGATGAGCAGGCCGATGAAGCCCGAAATCTCCCACCACGCCAGCAGCAGCATCTGGTTGCCGTTCATCCCGACAAGCTGGTCGGTCGACAGATTGGTCAGGGTGATCGACCCGGCGACGAATACCCAGCTGAGCCCGCCGCCGGCCAGAAAGACGTCCTTCGACGAGCCGTCGCGCGTCCCCGTCCGGCGGACTTTCGCCCAGGTGGCGACGCCGATCAATATCGTCAGCGCCGCGCAGACGGCGACTTGCGTCAGGCCTCCCAATGGTATCGGCGCCGACATTGCGCGATCTCCCCTTTTTCCCGTCGCTACCCGGCGGCGCCCGCGCCGGCAAGAAGCCGTGTTGACCGGGTGCCGGATTGTCCCGCAAAAGGCACGCCATGGAGCGCCCGCCGCCAATGACCCGGATCGACGGTGCGGCGCTGACGCTGGTGTTGGCGGGGTGCGAATCGGGGGCGCCGCGCCTGATTTATCTGGGGCCGCGGCTGTCGGACGACGAGCGGCTGGAGTCACTGGCGATCGCTGCAACAGCCGGGCGGCACGGGTCGCAGCCCGACATACCGCAGCCGCGCGGCTTGCTGCCCGAGA